>CAMWLX010000208.1 GCA_947175225.1 uncultured Porphyromonadaceae bacterium | reverse complement strand
CACTACGATTGAGCTATCAATGAACTCTTATAAGTGACATTGAGCGTTCAATAATATATTTTTCAAGATATTTTTGGCACTTTCAAAAACTTTTCTTACCTTTAAAGTGTAATATTTACACAGATAAGATTTAACCTCATAACCCTATAAACCCATAACCCAAGTTTAGCCCCCTAAACTTACTGCCCATGGAAGAAAAACAATACTGTTACAAATACCCCCACCCTGCTGTCACTACCGACTGCGTAATATTCGGATTCGATGGCGATGAACTGAAAGTGCTTCTGATAGAAAGAGGCATCGAACCTTACAAAGGCCATTGGGCTTTCCCCGGTGGTTTTCTCAATCCCAGCGAGTCTGCTGAAGAAGGGGCTCTCCGCGAACTGAAGGAAGAGACCGGCATCAAGTCAGCCTATATCGAGCAATTCCATACCTACTCTACCCCCGACCGAGATCCAAGGGAACGAGTAATCACAATCGCTTACATGGCTTTGGTCAAAATTCAAGAAGCTCGTGGAGGCGACGATGCCGCCGACGCAAAATGGTTTCCCATAGGCAAGACCCCAAAACTTGCTTTCGACCATGACATGATACTCCGCGATGCCCTGACACGTCTTCGAGAAAGAATCCATTTCCACCCTATTGGCTACGACCTCCTGCCTGAAAAATTTACCATGAAGCAGCTTCAGACGCTTTATGAAGCCGTCCTGGGAGTTCATTTCGACCGCCGGAATTTCGCCAAAAAGATGTTTCATCTCGAAATCCTCAACCAACTCGAAGAGACCATTTGGCCAACTCCAAAACGCGAAGCATTCCTTTATAAGTTCAATCTCGAAAAATACAACGAACTAAAACGCCGTGGCTTCCGCCTTGAATTCTAACGAAAAAAAAGCAATAATTATCAAAAGCCGCCTTATGCCCAAACACTATTGCATGAATCTATTTGGCACGATTTGGGCTCGCGACACTTCATGGATTGACCGTGATGTCATAAACCATGAACGAATCCACACTGCCCAACAGCGTGAATTGCTTTTCATACCTTTTTATATATGGTATCTTATAGAATGGTTGGTACGCCTGCTCCAATACAGAAACTGGAACAAAGCTTACCTCAACATATCATTCGAGCGTGAAGCCTATACTCACGGCCACGACCTCAGCTATCTGAAATCAAGAAAACTCTACTCATTCCTTAAATACCTCAAACAACCCTATCATCATGTGACTCCATAAACATCGTAAACCTATTAAACCTATTAAACCTATTAAACCTATTAAACCCATTAAACCTATTAAACCTATTAAACCCATTAAACTCCCAATGAAAGATATATTAATCGATAAAGCAAGAGGATGCCTTGTGGGCGGAGCGGCAGGCGACGCCCTTGGATATGCCGTTGAATTCTCTTCTCTAAATAGCATTATCAGTAAATACGGCGAGTCCGGCATATCAAGTTTCGCTCTTGATTCATCCGGCACTGCCAGATTTTCAGACGATACACAGATGACCCTCTTCACTGCCGAAGGTCTTCTGTCTGCTTACGCAGCAGACCCCAACCCTACCTCGGAAAATATTCTCAAGCACATGCAAGAAGCATATCTCGCATGGTATGCTACCCAAACTGCTTTTCAACTTCCACTCCCCTCTTCATGGCTTTCTCACATCAGAGATCTGTGGGCTCGCCGCGCACCTGGCAATACTTGCCTGTCTGCGCTTTCTGCACTCCAAAATGGCAAGCCTGTAGAAAATGACTCAAAAGGATGTGGCTCGGTGATGAGAATAGCCCCGATAGGCATCTATTATGCAGCACACTCAGGAGAATGCATAAAGCAAAATTCAGAATGCATGATTGACTTATGCGCTAATGTCGCAGCTGTGACCGCCCGCATCACTCACCATCATGATTTGAGTACACTATCTTCAGTATTTGTAGCTCTTGTCATCTTCGATTGCATGAGAATCCATCTCATCGAGCGTCTTGCCTTCCGCTCCATTATATCGCGCGCCTTGACTAAGACTCTTGAAATCGTCAATGGAAGTAAAGATGCAGAAAAGTTTGTAGCTATCATCCAGAAATCCCTTGACCTTGCAAATTCATCTCTGTCAGACCGGGTGGCAATCGCGCAACTTGGAGAAGGCTGGGTGGCAGAAGAGACAGTAGCCATTGCTCTCTTCTGCGTGATGCGCCACATCCGCGATTTCGAAGGCTGCCTTGTGGCGGCGGTCAACCATGACGGCGACAGCGACTCCACCGGAGCCGTGGCGGGAAACATTATCGGTGCAATACTGGGATATACAGGTATCCCGGAAAAGTTCAGAAAAGTACTTGAACTGCACGACCTGATAATCTCCATGGCAGACGACCTCGTAGGAGCATCAACCAATACGCAAATGAATGAAAGGTATTCACTCCATCGCCCATGGGGTATCGAAGAGAAACTCAAATTCATAAGCAGTATGAAGTTTACTCCCGATAATATTACCGAACTCGGTCCTGACGACATATTCGTATTCGGCAGTAATCTCGCAGGCAACCACGCCGGAGGGGCAGCCCGCGTCGCAAGACATAAATTCGGGGCAATTCAGGGGCAAGGTGTCGGTCTGCAGGGTCAAAGCTACGCCATACCTACCATGCAAGGAGGAGTTGAGACTATCAAACCATACGTAGATGATTTCATCGAGTTTGCAAGCAACTGCGATCAGAATACTTTCTACGTCACTCGTATAGGCTGTGGCATCGCAGGCTTCAAAGATGAAGAAATTGCTCCCCTATTCAAGGATGCTCTTAAACTTTACAATGTCCGCCTCCCCGAATCCTTTGTGCGCATTTTGTTAGGATGTTAAAATATTCTAAAAGCAAGATTCGCCTTAAACCATTCTCTTCATCGGGAGTCAAAACATCGTAAACAATAGAAAAACAGATATAAACTTTAACACCGAAAAAACGATGAAGAAAATTCTTATGACTCTCACTCTCGCCATGGCGGCGATGATTGCAATACCGGCAACCGTTAACGCTCAGGACACAAAGCCCGAACAGAAAACCGAATGCTGCAAGGACAAGAAAGTGTGTGCTAAAGAGGGTAAAGCATGCGAAAAAGACTGCAAGGCTTGCCCGAACGAGGGCAAAGCTTGCTGCAAGGACTCAAAGCTTAAAGATGGGAAAAGGGCCAAAGCCGGCAAGATGATGAAAGGTGAACGCAAGTTCAAAGGAAATCGCGACAAAGCTTCAATGCACCGCAGAGGCGGCGAGAATCCAATGTTCAAAGGCATCACACTCTCAGAGGAGCAGAAAGCAAAAATGAATGCTCTCAGGGATAAGAATATGGCTGCCGAAAAGAATGCCAAAGCCGATATGAAAGCAAAGAGCAAAGAGGAAATGAAGAAACTCCGCGATGATTTCGACAAGGAAATTGAGAAGATCCTCGACAAAGACCAGCTCAAGCAGTATCAGGCAAACAAAGCTGAAATGCAGGCAAGACGCACCGAGAAGCACTCCAAACTTCCCAAACTCGAAAAGAAAGATAAATAATAAAACCCGCTATACAAAAACGGAAACGGCCAATCCCCGAGGGGATGAGGCCGTTTTTTTATTAGCCCTATTAGCCCTATCAGCCCCATTGACTAAAGCACCAACTCTTCAAATAGCCGACAAAAGGTAGTTTCCAAATCCTCACACATTCCGGGATGCGGCCGGGATGTCTGTATGACACTGCTTTTCACAGCGGATATCCAACGGAAACGCTCTTCTACCGGATATTGCGCTATCAGTCCCGCTTCACGCTTTCCTTCAGCAATGTCTATAAACGCCTGAAGCTGACGAGCAAGAACTTCCTTGTCAGCATCAGGGCACATTGCACAAAGTTTTCCCTCAGGAATGTAGATTCCAACCTTGATCCATCTTCGCCGCTTGCACATCATTGCTAAGCCAACATTAATGAATTCCTCCCTCTCAACTCGTGGCACATACCTCACCACCGCATACTCATATTTGTTTAGCTCTTGCATCTTCCACAGCCTTTACTATGTCAACATCGCTAAGTCTCTTCATGAGAAACTTCCTATAAACCTCTCTCCTCTCTTCCCCCTCTTCTTCTGAAGACTCATCCCAACGAAGCCAATCGGAAGGAATGGCATCCACTATCTCCGACAACTTATCGGGAGTAAGCTTCTGCCGCATCAATGCATCCGCTTCTTTCATGCGGGTAGCTTTATGAAGGAGCGCATGGTCTTTGATATAAGGGAAAGCAGTGAGCGCACTCTTTTCCCAGTCGCTCCATGCATGATGGAAATAGAAAGATGCCCCATGGTCTATGAGCCATGTCTCTGTGTGCCAAACAAGCATATTGGTGTTTTTGACAGTCCGATCTACATTCGTAATATATGTGTCAAGCCAAACTATCTTTGATGCAAGCAATTCATCCACATGATTCACGTATGGATCAAGCGTCATGGCTCCTTGCAGATAATGCACTCCAAGGTTGAGTCCTTGGCTCCACTTGAGAAGATCTTGAATCTCTTCATCACCCTCTGCCTGACCAAAATATTCGTCCAAATTCAAAAACACTTGTTCGGGAACCAAAAAGCCTTCTGCTCTGGCTATCTCGCTTCCAAGGAAATCGGCGATTAATGCCTTCTCCCGATGGCCTGCGCCTCGGAATTTCACTACATATTTAAATCCATCATCCGCCTCAGCCAAAGCCGGAAGCGAGCCTCCTTCGCGAAGCGGAGTTATATATCTCGTCAGATTCTGATTCCTTATTTCCATACTAATCAACCTATATTCTTGTTCTTCTATTATAAAGTTGACGCTGTCTGATTAGCCGGCAATGCGGATTTCAGACAATGCCAACTTTTCAAATAAATTGAAGAAGAACCTATTTTCTACATTATAAAACCATATCAGCTCCATAGTTGTTCAACTACAATTTTAGAAAACTTTACCCACATTTTCCATATCAATCTTTCTCATCTGCAAAGTTTTTACTAATTTTGCATTCTATACGGATTTCCCGATTCCTTAAATTTGTCAAAATGTCTTCGCGACAATTTGACAAAAGGACAATCTGACACATTTAAATAATAGAAAGCATGATAAAAGTAGGCGATACAGTAAGATATCTCAATGCTGTCGGAGGCGGCGTTGTAAAAAAAATCGAAGGGAAAGTGGCATATGTCGACGATGATGGATTTGAAACTCCCATCCTTGTCAATGAATTGGTAGTGGTCCTTCCTGCCGGGCATGAGAAGAAAACAGGCGGACCCAACCTTTTCTTTGATCAGAAGGCTTTTGATGCAGCTAAAAACCGACCTTCTCAGACTTCAAGCCAGACAAACCCGACCCCCATCAATACCCCAACCCCTCAACCGGAGAAAGTGGTAGAGACAGGTTATGGCGACAAGCTAAATATATCTCTTGCCTTCGAACCCATCTCAATCCGAGATCTCAGCAAGTCTGACTTCAATGCAATTCTTGTCAACGACTCCAATTATTTCCTATTTTTCTCATTCCTCCGCCGCAACGCTGATGAAAGAGGATGGCACACTGTCTATGCCGGAGAAGTGGCACCCAACGAACTGATCGATGTTGCGGTGATACGCCATGGCGAACTAAACGACTATGAGAAGATAGCAGTGCAATACCTGGCATATAAGAAGGAAAAAGAGTTTGAGATGAAACCTGCTGCCACCATCAGCCGACGCCTCGACCTCTCAAAGTTCTTCAAGCTCCATTGCTTCCGACCGGGAGTCTATTTCGAATCCCCTGTAATGGAAATCCCATTTGTGAAAGATGATCGAGCACAAGCCGACATGACCTCATTGGTTTCAGACTATGCCGCAACTTTGGCAAGCGCCCGGATAAAGGATACTCCGGCAAAGAAGCAGCCAAGGGGCAAGGAAATGAATCCTCATAAACTTCTGCCTCTAATTGAACTGGACCTTCACATCGACTCATTGGTAGACACTACTGCCGGCATGGAGAACAAAGACATGCTCCAACTCCAACTCGACACAGTACGCAAGATAATGAAGGAAAACTCAAAACGTAAAGGACAAAAGATAGTCTTCATACACGGAAAGGGCGACGGCGTGCTTCGCAAAGCGGTCCGCGATCTCCTGAAGAAAGAGTATCCCGCATGTGAACTCCAAGACGCCTCCTTCCAGGAATACGGCTTCGGCGCAACCCTTGTCACTATCCACTCATGAAAATAGACCCCATCTCAACATTGTAAGATGGGGTCTATTTTGTATAAAATGAAGTTGTTTAAACTTATTTGCGAATTGAAAAATTTACAAATAAAAAAAATAAGTTTAAACAACTTCATTTTATACAAACATTTAATGAAAAAGTTTAACCTCGATGTCACTAAATTAAGACCAATTTACGGCGTCAAGCAATGTAGTTAGCGCACTC
>CAMWLX010000207.1 GCA_947175225.1 uncultured Porphyromonadaceae bacterium | reverse complement strand
TCATGAAGCGAAATCTGCTCGCAAAGCTGACGAAATCTTAATAAAAAAATAAGTCTAAACAACTTCATTATGATAAATTTTCCTTTGAAAGAAATCCGATCATATCTTTCTTCCGTGCCTATTGATAAGGTATGGCTTTTCGGTTCGTTTGCACGAGGTGAAGAAACTGAAAACAGTGATATTGATCTCCTTGTACAGTTTACAAAAGGAGCTAAGTTGGGATGGCAATATTTCCATATAATAAATGATCTTGAAATGTTGGCTAAAAGAAGGATTGATCTTGTTGAAATCTCCACGCTTGATCCCTTTGTAGCTCCTTTTGTCAATAAAGAAAGAATACTAATTTACTCAACTTCCTCAAGCTCAAAAATCTCACGCAGAGGGCGCAGAGGAGCAGAGATTTTTACAACGATTAACGATCAATTTACCTTCGCGTAGCGATTGTGGCGAGCAGGCTAAGATTAGGGGCTGCTTCGCATCGCACGGAGCTATACCAAAGGTATGCTCGATAAATACTTATCCCATTTTGTAAAATAAAAAAATGTGATAACTCCCGACAATCGCGACGCGAAGCTTCTATTCACTTTACGCACGCCCGAAGTCCTTTCACTACGGCACCCGTAAATCCGGCTTCCTCCATGGCGTTCAATCCTCGGATGGTCAGACCGCCCGGGGTCGTCACCTTGTCGACCTCCTGCTCGGGATGCAGTCCATTTTTCTCGATGAGCTCAGCTGCTCCGCGCATCGTGGCAGCGGCTGCCCGAAGTGCTGTGGAGGAATACAAGCCAAGTTCAACACCCCCTTCTGTCATTGCCCTAAGCATCCTCATCATGAAAGCCATGCCGCATGAGGCGACTGCCATTCCGGCATCGAGCATTCGCTCCTCTACTATCTCAGTGAGTCCAAGGGTTGAAAAAATATCAGAGACTATCCGGTCATCCTCCTCGTCTGATTTTTCTCGGCTGACAAACGTAACTCCACACTTTAGACTTACTGCCGTGTTAGGTATAGCCTTATATATTGCGATACCCTCACCTGTCATAGCACGCAAAGCTGCTATATCTATCCCTGCAGCCATAGACACCAAGATAGACTCCTGACGAGAGTGCTCAGACCATATTGTATGAAACTCATCTATCACTTCTTTCACTTTCCACGGTTTTACTCCAAGAATAATTACATCTGCTCCAAGCGCACACTCATAATTGGATTGAGTAGTTATGACATGTGGATAATCAGCCTTAATAGCATCAAGTTTTCCATAAGAGGGATTTGATACCCTCACTTCATATCTATCAGTGTCTTCCGCCAATCCTCTCGCTACGGCGCCACCCATATTCCCGGCACCGATTATGCTCACTTTGATTTTTGTATCCATTTCTTGTCTTTTCTGCAAAATTAATGTTTTCCATGAATATATCAAAAAAATTTTTAGCAATAGCGTTAAGATTTCGGTCTGCTTCGCACCAGACTGGGATCAGGATTTAATCGAAAGCATATAGCCGAAACCTCGCTGATTAATGATAGATATTGATTTGTCATGGCGCAGGAGGCGTCGAAGTTTATGGATGTAGCCATGGAGTGAGTTGCGGTTGCTTGGATCATCGCGCTCCCATACCGAAATCATCAGCGTAGTTGCATCAACAGTCTTGCCGATATTTGATACCAAAAGCTCAAGAATTTTCGTCTCAAAATATGACAGTTGAGTCTCATTGCCTCTATAAGAAATGGTTTGAGTAGCCAAGTCGAAAACGTATTCTCCTATTGGGAATACGTTTCCTTGTTCTTTTACCACGTTTCTACGCAATAATGCCTTAATTCTTATGAAGAGTTCTCTAAGCTCAAACGGCTTTTTGATATAATCGTTTGCCCCTATCTCAAAACCTTCTTCGACATCTTCTACAGAGCTTTTTGCAGTCAGGAAAAGTAATGGAATATTAGAAGAGAGCTTCCTAATTTCCCGAGCCATAGAGAAGCCATCCATTCTCGGCATCATGACATCAGCTACAACGATATCGAATTTCTCCGTTTTGAACTTAGCGAGTCCATCAACTCCATCTACAGCAGTCTCGACCTCATAACCTTGTTCTTTAAGTGTATTGGCTACTATAAGAGTCAAGTCTGATTCATCCTCTACAAAAAGAATTCTCCCTTTCATTATCATTAAATTTTATAGTGAATACTGTGCCTTTTCCATCTTTACTCTTTACAGAAATAGACCATCCCATTCTGTCCAAAATACTCTTCACATAATAAAGGCCGATTCCATAACCACGCACATCCTGACGATTGCCATGTGGCACCCTGTAGAATTTGTTAAAAACATAAGGTATAGATTTATCCGGAATACCGATTCCATTGTCTGAAACAGAAATCACATTGTTACGACACTTTATGTCTATTTTCACACTGTCGCCCGAATATTTTATTGAATTATCAATAAGATTATTAAAGACATTAGAAAGATGCTCTTTATCTGACACCACAGATATTTCTTCATTGACATCTATGCAAATGATTATCTCTTTTTCTTTCCTCATTCTTTGTGCTTCTACAATATCTTCTAAGAGTGGAGCTAACAATATATTTTCTTTTTTCAATTTCAATGTCTTTCTTCGTTCCATACTGAGAGCAAGAATGTTTTCCACCAATTCTCGAAGACGAATAAGCTGGCGATTTGCAATTTTCAAATAAGTTTCTTTTTTTGAAGGATCATTGTCGGAATCAAAATTAAGAAGAGCATCATTGGCAGAATAGGCTATTGCTATGGGAGTCTTGAGCTCATGCGTCATATTGCTCACGAAATCATCTTTCATTTCTTCAATAGTCCTTAATTTTGATACAGTATGGAAAAGATACCAAAAGGCTAAAGCAAAGACGCCCATTAGAAGGAATACTGTAACTATAACTCCCAACATTTGTGACAGAATATGGCGGGTCAAGGGAGTGACACTCGCCCGATATATCCATCTATTTTCTGGATTAAAGCAAAGGTGAAATACATCATAATCAGAATTGTTGTCTACCACGATGGAACTTGCCAAAAGAACAGAATCTTTTTCATCAACAATTTCTATAGCAGCAAATTCAGGATATATCCCCCGGTCGGCAAGACGAGATCTGAATATACTGTCCGTAATGTTTAGATCGTAGCCGTAATACTGATCCATCGCCTCATGCATTTGCTGGCTCATAGCTTTCATCATCTGGTTGGTATAAGAATTATCTCTTACTAACATGGATTTTTGTTGATAGACATTCCCATCATCAGTCATCCTCGTGGTTACTAAATCACCATTTTCATCTATAGATCCTGATACCCTGCCATGCTGAGAGTCATTGTTCGGAGGAGTTTCTTCTAACTCGATCGGCTCCTGTCCTTTTGCACGTGCAATTTGCCTTGCTCTTTCCGAACGTTCCCACATGTCATCAATATCGGTATCAGCAAGAGCAGTCATAACATCACGTTCGACATTTGACTTGATGGAAGTGTATAGTTTGACAAGATAAAAGATATTGCAGCCGAATATTACCACAATGACAGATATAAAGATTATGGAATTGAGTCTAAATTTTTTCATGTGCAAATTTAACTAAAATATTCCGGACTTTATCACAATAGACAATAGATTTAAGACTAAATAAGGGAACATTTAAGAGTAAATAAGGATATAGTATGTGGAAATGATAGGAAATAACTATAATTTTGCACAAAAAAGATAGTTATGAAAAATTTGATTCTTTCATTGATGTTAGTTAATGCTATAGTAGCATACGGCCAGAATGAGTTTACTGATAGTATACAAATGCATGAGCTCACCGAAGTTACTATTCAAGGTGAGAAACCGCAGATTTCAGCGCATGATGGTATACTGAGTGTTGACCTTCCGGCTATAGTAAAGGATAAACCTGTCAGCAATATCCTTGAGGCATTAAGCTATGTTCCCGGAGTGATAGATAATAATGGATTGTTAGCACTAAATGGAGCGAGCAGTGTAACTATTATCCTCAATGGAGAAGTTACAAATTTGCCTATTCAGAATCTGTATCAATTGCTTTATTCAACTCCTATAGATCGATTGAAGACTGTTGAAGTAATGTATGCCGCCCCTACCAAATATCATGTGAATGGTGCAGTGTTGAATATCGTACTTAAGACCCCACGGGCTATAGACGGGTTAATGGGGCAATTACGTACGAGCTACACTTATAAGCATTATTCCTCATACTTCGGAGGGTTGTCAGCGACATATTCATTTAAGGATTGGATCTTTGACGTAAATTGGTCGATGACTAAAGACAAAACCTGGAATCGACAGGAGACCTATTCAAATCATCTTTTAGATGGAAAAAGAATCATGATAGAAGATGATATGAGACAAATTGGGAAAAGCTTGACAAATAATTTATATACTTCAATTACATATAAGAATATGAAACTTACTTATTATGGTCAGTATAATTCGGATTCGCACAACAAAAGCGTTGCAAACGGCACTTTTGGACAATATATAAATAGATACTCTTATTTGAGCCAACCGACTTATCATAATATTGCTTTGAGATATGAAGCTCCTTTTGGCTTATCTTTAGGAGGAGACTTCACTTCATATCTAGAAAGTCGCAACCAGATCATGACGAAAGTGGGGGAAGATATGCTTAATGCCAACAACAGTCAAGACATAGCTAAATATCGTGTCTACGCAGATCAGGAACATCAGTTAGGAAAATGGCAGATAAACTATGGTGTGGAATATCAGCATTCCAATGATCATAGTCTTCAAAATTATATATTCCCTCAGATAGAAGGATTTGATGATATTTTGAAGGAGGATGTTGCAGATGTCTATATTGGTGTGCAAGCATCGTTTGATTGGGGACTATCTTTCAATGCATCAGCAAAAGAAGAGTATTTTCATAATGACTATCAACATAATTGGAATTTTGTGCCTCAGTTAGGTGCAACCTACTACAAGACTCCTAAAAGTATTTTCCAACTTACCCTTACCTCCCAACGTGTATATCCTCAGTATTGGGAATTGCATGGAGCCACTTCACATATAAATGAGTATTCTTCGATTCTGGGTAATCCATTTCTACTTCCATATCTTAATTATTCCAGCCAGTTGAGCTATATTCTGAATCAGAAATATGCTGCAACTTTATATCTTCTTTATTCCGACAAATACAGTGTACAACTCCCCTATCAAAAACCTGATGATCTTCAATTGCTCTTCCAAACTGTGAATCTTGATTTTTCTCGGACGATCGGATTGCAGATGCAGGCTCCGTTTGAAGTTGGGAACATTTTGAACTCTGTTGCAGTAGCTAACGTGATGCATAATCAGGAAAGATGCTCAAAGTTTCATGATATCAGTTTTGACAATAAGAGATGGTCATTTTATGGCTCACTCAACAATACAATCAGGTTTTCAACTACGTGCCCAATATCATTATCTTTAGATGCGTCATTTGTGACAGGACAGATTCAAGGAACCGGCAAATTCAATCCTCTGTGGAAAATAGATGCCGGTGCAAAATGGAAATTCGGCAAGAAGCGTTGCTGTGAGCTTGATTTGAAATGCAATGACATACTCAATACTTGGAATCCGAAACTTACAATTAAGGCATCGGGGCAAGACTATCAAATGAAAGTACACGACATGACCCAAAGTCTTTCCTTATCATTCATCTGGCGTTTCAACGGCTTCAAGCCACATGACACAGACGTTGTCGACACTTCGCGTTTCGGCACAGTAAAATAAAAACATTAATACATGAATCTACTATTATTCTTCTTTATATTGTTCTTAATTCCTGAATATGGTAGATGCCCCGAAACTCTCTCAACAAATTCTTGCTCTTATTGAGCGTGTTGAGAAACTCAATAAAGATGAAGTGAAACTCGCTTTTATTCCTGACCAGAGAATGAAAAGTGATAAAATCGGAGGAAGAAATTTCAAAATTGGACGAAGGGCTTTGCTGATGCTAAAGCAAGCCACGGGGATAAGCAAATACAATACTCGCAAAAATCTTAAAAGACAATGGAATGAGTTCCGTAAAGAAGTAAGGGGAAAAAATGAGGATAAGTGAAATTAGTAGGTGTTCCGTTCTTTGTGCCAATATCTTTACTATATCATAAAGCGCCTCTCCGAGGCTACATAGCTTTTGTCGAAGAAACCCCGGACTGAAGTCCGGGGTTTTGGTATAATGGCAGCTCTCCGAGCTGCTAAGTCAGATTCTTAAATCCAAATTCTTGAAAAAGATACATAAAAATCGGAACATCAAACTGAACACCCTATGGATGTAGAGAAATATCTGAATCCTCGGAAAATCACTTTTTGAGGTAAGTTAAACGAAAATTTGTGAAAAGTATAAATAATTATGATTAATTCTATCAATAGTTTCAATAATTTTTTATATTTTTGCATAAAGATTAGC
>CAMWLX010000206.1 GCA_947175225.1 uncultured Porphyromonadaceae bacterium | reverse complement strand
TAACATTTAGCACTCCCAAAATGCCTTCGTGGGTCTCAGAATCGAATGATGATACCGGGGCAAACATTCAAGAAAATCTTAATAAAACAACTGGCATTAAATATCTTATTCAAGGTGTCGCTGATGCCTATAAGAATGAGAAAGTAAGCACAACATTTAATTTTAACGTTAAACGTAAATAATATATGGGCGAATTCTTCGGAAGTATCTACTGTTGGTTTGAAGACTTTTTCGGACTCGAACTTGCTGAGTATATGTGGGGAACATCATCTCCACTATCTCAAAACAATTCCTTTATTGGGATTGGATTCACAATGTTGGGAATTAGTCTTGCAGTAGTACTCATCTATTACTATGCAGTTAATCATCCCCGTTTGAACAATTGGTGGGGCTGGCTAATTTTTTTAGGCATAAATGCTGTCATAAACTTTATCGTGGGTTGGCAGTGGGTTCTAAAGGATTACTATGATAACAAGATGGTTGGAATTGACCCATCAACAAATTTGCAAGTACCCCTAAACATAGGGGAATCAGAGATTCTTTGTTTTGGTGTATCAAATATGATTCTTTCCATACTCGTATTTATAATTTTCTCCTTCATACTAAAATGGTGGAGTACAACCTGTTCAAGAGCACCTTTCTGATATGGCAAAAATTTTTGTATTCGGTATCGGCGGTACAGGTTCCCGTGTACTTCGTTCACTTACAATGATGTTAGCTTCGGGTGTCAAATTTGGAGCCGATGAAATTGTACCTATTATCATTGACCCTGATACAGCAAATGCAGATTTGACACGCACAGTTTCCTTGCTGAATAATTATTCGTCTATTCGTCAAGCACTTAATTTTAGCAGCGACAATCAGAGCAAGTTTTTTAGAACTGAAATAGAGCAAATACTTCCAAACTATACTCTCCGTATAAATGACACTGACGATAAATCGTTCCAACAGTTTATTGAATATGCGTCAATGTCCAAAGCAAATAAGGCTTTGGCTAAAATGCTTTTCTCTGACAAGAATTTACAATCCTCAATGGAAGTAGGTTTCAAAGGAAACCCCAATATAGGAAGTGTTGTTCTTAACCAAATCGCTCACTCAACGGACTTTGAGGACTTTGCCAATGCTTTTAGCGATGGCGATAGAATTTTTATAATCAGTTCTATCTTTGGAGGAACTGGTGCCAGTGGTTTTCCTTTGCTACTAAAAACACTCCGAAAAGGAACCGACTTTCCCAATCATGACTTGATTAACAAAGCAACTATCGGTGCTGTTACCATCCTCCCATATTTTAAGCTTCAACAAGACGATGAAAGTGAAATAGACTCATCAACGTTCATTTCTAAAACGAAGTCTGCTTTAGCATACTACGAGAATAACATCAGCAAAAATGGCTCTATCGATGCACTATACTACCTTGCTGATGATGTCTCTAAAACTTATGAGAATCATGAGGGTGGTTCGTCTCAACGTAACGATGCACATTTGATTGAGTTCTTGGGAGCAACTGCTATTGTAAATTTCTCTAATTCTCAATTTACAGCTCCGGCTAATATGGAATTGGGCATTAAGGAAGTTAGTGGTTCGGTGTCATTCGACTCGTTCTATCGTAAGATGCGCGATATGCTTTATATGCCGCTTGTGCAATTTACTATGATGGCGAATGCATTAACACATAAAGCTGATACGTTCCAGTCGGCCTCATTTAATGCTAATAAAGGTAACTTCGAGGACTTCTATAGTGGTCTATTCTATAGCGATCTTGAATCCTTTTTCCATAAGTATCACGAGTGGCTAAAGGAAATGAAGGAGAACAAACGTTCTCTGGATTTATTTAATGCTACCTGTGGCGACAAACCCTTTGATCTCATTACAGGGGTTAAACCCAAAAAGATCTTTAGTAAGTTCTCAGACTATACTCTCGTGATGGATAGACTCAACTCTGCCGTCAGAAATTGTAAAAGCAAAGGGACTGAGAATAAATTTTTGGAGATGTTCTATCTCGGAACTCAGAAATTGGTTTCGGAAAAATTAAGCAAATAACTATCATGTCTAAGATATTCCGATTATATAAGGAAGGCACTTCAACCTATGAGGACTGGAACAACAGTCCTGCCTTCCCGTACAACTCTGCCAGTCGTGATACCATAGAAGATCCTGATGGAGCTTCCGCGCGTCATGAAATTACTTCTATTCCATCACCTTTCGCACGTATTGATCTAATCAAAACTGCTTTCAAAGAGGTGTGTAAACCGGATAAAAAAACTAAGAAAGTAGATCTTGACGGAACTACTATCTTTCACAAAATGGTTTCCGATACTCTCGATGTAGCGGAGATTTTCTTCAATATCGATAAGTACAACGGCAAAGTTGAGATAATCAAATGGGATCCTCAGCTTATGCTGAATGAGCTTAGCAATTCTGGTATTGCAGGTCATCACTATCTCGCTGATGCACTGGACAAATACATGACATCCGATTCAAAAACATATAATTTTGGACAGTTACACAATCTTTATTTGCTGAACTATATTGAAGGTCCTGATGAACTCAACATCATCGGATGTACATCGCCTGCTACATTGTTTTTCAGCAATGCAAATGATTTGAGTTATGTCAACAATATATTCTTTGGCGAGGATAAACCTTTTGACAGCGATTATCAGCCTCTCTATAAGCGAGACTTTGAGTTTATCAAATATTTGTTCGCTCTCCGCAAAGCAATTCCTAATTTTGCCGGTCTTTTCCCAGAGGTTGATACATATTTGAATGCGACCTATAAAGCTATTCCTGATCAGACGAAAAAGAACCAACTCAACAGTATAACTGCGGTTGCCCTCGAAGACTTTGACACTATCGATGTGGCAAATGTCAACCAAAGTGATTTGGTCGAAGTTCTCGGACACAACTTGTATAAGAAATCTAGTCAACCCGTTAACGCTCAAAGTGATTTTGTAATCAAGTCATCCATTTCTTCAGAGGAACCCTTGGTTCTTCCCATTGAAGCGGGTAACAGATATAGCGAACTCCAATATACGACAGGTAAATGGGGAAAAACGAATAAAGCACCATTTCAAGATAAGGAGTCCGATTTGGCGAAACGAGTACTTCCATTTGAAGGTTCGTTGCATCCTTATCTTACCATAAGTGATTTCCTCGAAGAAACTATTATCAAAGTACCTCATACTCTGAATAATACTAATTATTTCGATGGACATGTAAAGATTGATAAGTCAGAAATGGCTTTCTTATTGCCAATAACCCCTTTGTTTTTCAAATACTTTACTGTTGATGAACTTAGAGAAGTTATGGGTGATGGAAAACCAATGTTTGAGATGAAACTTCTTGCCGGAGAGTCAGTCTCTGTCACAATGCGTATTCCTATCAAGGGTGCTGGTAATGTATCCTATATCGAGTACACCCGTTTATACTATAACAATAGCTCCGCGGATGTAAAAAATAATGCAGGCAATATTGCCGAGATGAAATTTACTGGTTTCATCATGCCGCAGGTACGTTTCAATAATCCTGAAGAGGCAATCTATAATATATCTTGCATTCAAGCTTCATCGTCAAAAACTGAGTTCATCTTCTATAAGGGGGCTGAAAAAATACTTCCGAAAGCATCAGATTGTAGAAACGAAGATCAGCAATACCTGACTAAAGCTAACAACTATCTCATTAAAGGTGAGAACTTTGATTATATCCAAGTTCGCAATCATCATGGTTATTGCGGTATCATTGTTCCAATATTCAAACAGCAAAAAAATGTAGAGCAGTTTGAATTTGCAATAGATTTGGGAACCTCCAATACCCATATCGAATACCGAAAGGGACAAAATAAGTCCCAAGTATTCGGATTCTCAAAAGCAGATCGTCAACTTTGTGAGATGTTTACGCCCACAAAGAATGAATACGGGTTTTTCGAGGATTTACTTGAAGAAACTGAACTTATTGAGCGTGATTTCCTTCCTGAAGAAATTGGAAGTGATGATTATTCATTCCCCACTCGAACAGTCCTCTCTTGCTCAAAAACTGTTGATTGGAGTAAGGAAGTAAACCCCTTCAATTTAGTAAACCTACCTTTTACTTATGATAAGAGAGCAGATTTACCTTACAACAATTTGAAATACAATATCAAATGGGGTAATGGAGATGATCTCCGAGTTATGGAAGCCGATGTTCGCTGCCTCATGCTCATTATTCGTAATAAGGTCTTGCTGAACAATGGTGATCTCCAGCACACTAAAATCACATGGTTCTATCCGATAAGCATGGCTCCTAAACGTTTGCGCCGTCTCAAAGAAACTTGGGACGATGCGTATAAAGAATACTTTGGAGATGGAGTGACAACTTATATGACAGAATCAGCAGCTCCTATCCAGTATTTCTTTAAGCGTTATGCGACCGCGACAAGCCTTGTTAACGTTGATATCGGTGGAGGTACAACTGACATCGCATTTGCAAAAGACAAAACCATCCATCATGTAACGTCTTTCCGCTTTGCGTCTAACGCACTTTTTGAAAACTCATTCTCTGACCTTGACGACAACAATGGTATTGTTGATTGGCACAAAGGTGAAATCCTAAAACTTCTGGAAGAAAAGAATCTTTCAGAACTTGTCCGGGTATTCAATAGTGCCAATAATCATCGTCCGTCTAATATGGCTTCGTTCCTCTTTAGTCTTAAAGATAATTCAATCCCAAAGAAAGCCGGAATAAACGGAAAAGCTCTTGACTTCAACTATCTGTTACAGGAGGACGAAGATTTCAAGATTGTCTTCATCGTGTTCTATACCTCAATCATATACCATATTGCTCAAATCACCAAGGCATTAGGGCTTGATGTTCCACGCCATATTTCCTTTAGTGGTAATGGAAGTAAGGTCATCAGGGTTATTACCACCGATTCTAAGATTCTTGCTAAATACACAAAACTGATATTTGAAAAGGTTCTCGGCAAACCTTATGGAAAAGAGTTGGAACTCTTAGGGTTGGATAAAGATTCCAATCCCAAAGATTCTACTTGTAAAGGTGGTCTCATTGGAGCAGAAGATGATGACATCAGAGATAAAACAATTGTTTTCAAAAGTGACTGCACTGGTGTTGTTACTAATGGTGATACCTATCGCACAATCACTGAGAAGTACAAGGAAAACACTGTAAAAGCTGTTGAAAATTTCTTTGATTTTGTCTTTGTTGAAATGAATGGTGTTTTTAATTTCGATAAAAACTTCGGATTGAAAACTTCCGCTCTAAAAGCTGCATACGAAGCAGCTAAGAAGGATTTGAACACCTTCCTCGATAAGGGTATAGCACAACGTCAAGAAGAAACCGAAGAAGATGATGTCATCGAAGAAACGTTCTTCTTCTATCCTATTAAGGGCGTTCTACATTCTATGTCAACCGAAATATACAAAATATTGAAAGGACAATAATGAAATCAATCAAAATACGAACTATTGCATTAGTCTTCTTTGTAGGAGGGCTATTACTAACCTCGTGCAAAGACGAGGCCGATTCCAATAATCAAACAGGTTCTCATCCACAGGAAAATAAAGAAGCAATTGCCTCTACAACACAAGGAGGGAATGTTACTGTTTCACCAATCAATAATGCTGAATTAGATTCAATGAAGAACGACATTGAAAATCTTAAAAAGCAAGTAGGTGAAAGTTTTAACCGTACAGATAAATACGACACTGAGATTAAAAATCTCAAAGAACAAGAATCAAGCAACAAATTATGTTTGCTTATATCTATTGTTCTTGGTCTCATTACGTTAGTAATTTCTATTATTGCGCTCATCCGAGCATCCAAGTTTAGCAAGAGACTTGATAAACATGGTAACGACATCCATAATCTAAAACAATCTTCGGATAATCGTTTTACGCCTACGCCCATGCCCCGCCAAAATGCTTCCGATGATTACTATCAGTTAAAATCTCGGCTAAAGATTCTTGAAGATGAAGTTAAAGCACTCAAAAGGTCAAAGAATACTGTAGATGAAAGCAGAACTTCATTATATACACCGAAAACCTCATCGTCTCCTATTCCTGTTTCTGTCGTCGAAACTAAAAAGGGGTATTTCGGGCAACCAACTCAGGCAGATAGAGGTTATTTCAAGAACTTTCTTACGACACGTGATTCTGAAGCTCGCTTTTCAGCTGAAGAGAAAGATAATATTGCCGAATTTGAACCGCTGCTAAACTCCCGTGCTGAACTTGAAACTTTGTTGCGAACTGATGCAGCTAAATTAGCGGTTGATTTTGAAGGTTGTAGCCTCCAAGATGCTAACCAAGCGACTGTTATCAAACCCGGAGTTGCCAAGTTTGAAGGTAATCGATGGTATATTATTCAGAAAGCGTTAGTCGCTCTAACAAGATAGTAAAATGCACGCATTAGTACCAGTTATTATCATCGCAATCATTTGCATTCAGATTTTCTTTTTCGTAAAGAATCTCCTGCGAATGAATCAATTCAGTAAAA
>CAMWLX010000205.1 GCA_947175225.1 uncultured Porphyromonadaceae bacterium | reverse complement strand
ATATTGTAAGTAAATATGTTAGTAATTGCAATAATTTTGTAATACGATATTTTAAACTTGCACACTTGCAGAATGTATGTGCATGCATTTCTGGCTTTAAATCTTAAAATAAGTAAAGTTTTTGTCTCGGTTGGCATGAACCGTTTGCATATTAAGTTGTTTGACTCATATAGCTAACTTAAAAAAACACCTTAACAGATTCCATTATGAATATTTCAACAATCCTTTGTGCCATACCCACTGAATTGGCGGATAAGCTTCCGACTGTCAATATGCTCGGAACTGAAGAAGGCACTTATGCTGTAGCCCGTATGATCATGAATATTGTCGATTGGATTTTCAATCTTTTCGGTCTTTCTCATCATCCTACTCTCGAACTTTGGGTCTATTCTATTTTAGTGTTTGCCATCTCATGGGGTATCGGTTATATTACCCAGTTGGTAATCCTCTTTATCGTCAATCAAGTAGGAAAGCGATGGAAAAATCCTATCTATGCAGATCTAAGGAATGCTGGTTTCTTCCATAAGATTTCAAGGATCATTCCGGCTCTCTACTTCTTGATCTTCATCCAGTTCACAATGCAGCAGCATTCCGGGCTCAGCAATTGGCTATCGCGTGCCACTTGGATTTTCCTCGCTTTTATAGTTGCTCGATGCCTGACGATTGTCACTTATATTGTATGGAATCACGTCGATAAGAGAGAAAATAAAAAGCACCTCCCTCTCAAAGGTCTGGTGCAATTGATATGCGGTCTGATTTGGATCCTCTTTGCCATAGTGGCTGTCTCCATTATTGTCGACAAGTCTCCCGGGACTCTTCTCGCCGGCTTAGGTGTTTTTGCATCTGTTTTGATGTTGATTTTCAAAGACTCTATCCTTGGTCTGGTAGCAGGTGTGCAGCTTTCAGAGAATGATTCGGTCCATGTAGGCGACTGGATAGCAGTAGATGGCACTAATGCTAACGGTACTGTGCTTGAGGTCTCTCTTACCGAGGTTAAGATTCAGAATTGGGACAAGACTGTCTCATCAGTCCCTCCTTATAATCTAATCAGTGGAACTTTCACTACATATCGTCCTATGCAGGAAAGCAATACCCGACGCATCGCCCGTACCTATCTGATCGACAGTGAAAGTGTGGTGGAGGCTACTCCTGATCTGATTGCCAAGATTTCTGAAATTCCTCTCATGAAAGATTGGATTGAAAAGAAGCAAGCTCAGAAGGCTGCCGGCAAGGAATATTGCGTCAATAATCCGGAAGGGCTTGCCGATGGCACTATCGATACGAACCTCGGCATGTTCCGGGCTTACATGAAGATGTGGCTGCTCGCTAATCCCAATATTTCTCATGTCGATGATCTTTTTGTCAACACTCTTCAGCAGTCTCAAAACGGTATTCCATTCCAAGTGTATTGCTTCACAAGCACTTCTGCATGGATTCCATATGAGGGAATACAGTCGGCCGTGTTTGAGCATGTGGCTGTTATGCTCACCAAGTTCAATCTATTCGTATTCGAGAACGAGTCGAGCCGTGCTACAGTGCTTGAAGGAGTCATGAGCCGTCAGCTTCCAGCCGGGGAAAGCGTATTCGGTCTTCCCACACCTATGATTATCAACGATCCGAAATCTTAATTTTCAACTATATCGCCCATTACGTGGGCAGCCACGCATGCATAGAGGGCAGCTGTTTCCAATCGGAGGCGGCTGCCCCCAAACGTTACAGGCAAATAGCCTTTCTCAACAGCCATGCTCACTTCTTCCGGACTGAAGTCTCCCTCTGGCCCGATAAGGATTCTGACATTGCCTCCCTTGTATTCGTTTGCAAAACTGAGTAGGGGATATGCATCATCGCAATATCCAAGGCATTTGAATCCGCTGAATCCATCGTTGATAATATCTTTAAAGTCAATTGGTAGGGATATCTCAGGCTTATTGACTTTCAAAGACTGGTTCATCGCGGATATCGCTATTTTCTCAAGCCGCTCAGTGCGAAGTGTTTTCCGTTCACTCCTCCGGCATTTCATTAAAGTGATTTTGTCGACGCCAATCTCAACAGCTTTTTCTACAAGCCATTCCATTCTGTCGGCGTTTTTCGACGGGGCAACGCATAGTTCAAGCTGAAATCCCCACCATGGCTTTATTTCCTCCACGGTGAGAATTTCTATTGTTGTATGTTTTGGATGAGCATCAAGAATCTGACATTCGAATCGGTGGCCTTTGCCATCTGTGACAAATATCTTATCCCCTTCTTTCATCCTTAGCACACGGCAGCAGTGCCCGGATTCAGCTTCCGGGAGCACTCCTGTCGCTTCTATATCTGGGGCATAAAACTGAATCATATCTGGTCTTTATCGTCGATTATTCCTCCTGCCGCCAGACCATTCTTTTCAGCGGCTTCACTCTTGCTGATTTTTTCTTTCCTGTTTTCCTTAAATATAAGAGCGAACAAGACTCCTACTACAAAGGCATATCCCGCAAAGATAAGCCAGCTGGTATGCCACCCGTCTATCTGAGGAATTCCTGCCTGTTGGGTGAATACAAATTTCTCAAGGATAGCACCTGCACTCAATGTGCCTATTGTGGCTCCAAGGCCATTGGTCATAATCATAAAGAGCCCCTGGGCACTGCTTCTGATCGATGGATCGGTCTCCTGGTCGACATATAGCGATCCTGATACGTTGAAGAAGTCAAATGCTATTCCATATACTATCATTGACAAGATGAAAAGCCATACGAGGTCGCCGGGATTGCCAAGTCCAAAAAATCCGAACCTTCCTACCCAAGCAAACATAGACATCAACATCATCCCCTTAATGCCGATACGCTTCAAGAAGAATGGGATGAGCAGAATGCAAAGTGTCTCAGACATCTGCGACAAAGAAATCAACGCATTGGCATTCTGGGCTCCCCAAGTGTTGGCAAATTCTGCTACATCTTTGAATGATGTTATGAAGACGTTGCCATAGCCATTGGTGATTTGAAGGCTGACTCCAAGGAGCATGGAAAATATAAAGAATACAGCCATTTTCTTTTGCTTGAAGAGAGAGAATGCTTTTAAGCCAAGCATATCAGAGATGGAATTTGAAGTTGCTTTGTTGGTTGGGCAGTCGGGGAGCGTCAAAGCATATATGCACAGTGCTCCGCTTAGTATTGCCGACGTGATGAGCTGGCAATAATTGGTCTGATATTGGGTGAAGTTGACAAAAAGCATCGCGCAGATGAAGCCAACTGTGCCGAATACTCTGATAGGAGGAAACTCTTTCACCGTGTCAAGTCCGGCTTTTGTAAGCGCTGAGTAAGCTACTGAGTTGCTTAGTCCAATTGTCGGCATAAAGAAAGCTACCGATAGAGTATAAAACCAGAATATCGTATGAAACTGCACGTCGTCGCCAGCCATCATACCGTAGATTCCGGCTGCTCCCATGAAAACGCCTGCAAGGAGGTGGCAAAGGCTCAGCATGCGCTGGGCATGGATCCAGCGGTCAGCTATGATGCCGATGATTGCCGGCATGAAGATTGATACTATACCTTGAATGGCATAAAACCATTTGATATCGTTGGCTAAGCCAACACGTCCCAAATAGTTGCCAAGAGAAGTAAGGTAGGCTCCCCAAACAGCAAATTCCAAAAAACTCATTATGGCGAGTCTGACCTTTAGGGAAAAGTTTCCGTTGTTCATGATGTATAAGATTTTGTTTTAAGTATATAATCAAAATTTCAGTAGACTTTCACAAATGCATTTTCAATTGCGTAATTCATTATGAATTGTGCATTATGCAATTGTTATTGTTTCTCCGTCATAGGCATATTCTACTCCCGGAGGCAGAATCTTGCTAACTTCTTCGTGCCGTCCAAGCATATGGCAGGCATGTGTCAGATAGCAGCGTTTAGGTTTCAGCTCTTCGATGAGTTCGAGTGCTCCAGGAAGTATTAGATGCGCAAAATGCGGAGTATTTATTCTAAGGCAATTCAATACGAGTACTTCCAATCCCATCAATTTTTCTTTTTCGCTTTCTGAGATTGTCTTGGCATCAGTCACGTATGCAAAATCTCCTACCCTATATCCATATATTGGGAGCTTTCCATGCATCACTTCAACAGGAGTCACTTTCAGACCGTTGATCAAGAAGGGTCCGTTTTCCATCTCCTGCAAGTCAAGTTTGGGGATTCCCGGATAGGGATGTGGGCGGAAACAGTAGTCCACTCGGGTGCGTAGGTCTTTTGCAGTCTGATGGTTTGTGTATATTGGAAGGTCTTTTTCTGCACAGAATGGACGCACATCATCTATTCCTCCTACATGGTCGTAATGCTGATGAGTAAGCAGAATGGCGTCAAGCTGGCTTAGTCCAAACCGGAGTGCTTGTTGACGTAAGTCTGGCGAAGCATCTATAAGAATTCTCATTCCGTGAGTCTCCACAAGCACAGAAGCCCTCAATCTCTTATCTTTGGGATCTCGCGACGTGCATGTGTGGCAAGTGCATCCAATCTCCGGTATTCCTTTGGATGTGCCTGTCCCAAGAAAAGTGACCTTGATTGTCGAGTCTATATAGTTGACTTCAGGATGAAGCTCAATCCCATATTTTAGCTTTACGGTCTCTATGACATGAGCTGCAACTTCTGCTACATCTTTACCTGTGGCACCCCCAATGTTGGCTATCACAAGCGGCTGTTTCTGCCACACTTCAGCCCCTCCTATCCGATATCCCTTGAGCCCGGCATGGTCTATAAGCCATGCTCCTGAAAGTTTGACTTTCCCTTCCTCGCTCGAAGGATATGTTGGAATGTCATTTACTCTCGCAAGGATTTCTTGCTCAAAAAAGTATTTGTTAGGTTCGGGATTTTTGAAAAATGATCCCGCACTTCCGATTTCTGAAGGATTGGGCAATTTACTGTCGCGAAGTCGTACCACTTCTTCCGCCAATTCCCATATTGTAGGTCTTCTCCCAAGTTTCTCAGCAAAATCTTTCAGTGGAGCATACTCAAGATTATTAGCTCGAGTGTCATACTTTAGTCGATAGCTGACTTGAGTCACTATTAGCTTTCCCTTTGCTTTATGTTTGAAAACGGAATCCCGATATCCAAATTGGCAGTCTTTTTGCATAAGGGTCACTGTAGTGCGCGTTTCAACATCGAAGCAAACCACTGAATGAATAAAATCTCCGGCTTCTGCACCGTATGCACCGACATTTTGCACAGCCGACGCACCGACTTCTCCCGGAATCCCAGCCATATTCTCAAGTCCGGCTATTCCATGGCTAATACACCAATCTACAAGGTCAGTCCATTTCTCGCCGGCTCCTGCTATGACGAAGACAGTGTCCTTATCCTTGACATATTTTCGTATTCCCTTGATACGCGAATGAAGCACTAAGCCTTTGAAAGTATTTAAAAATAGTAAATTCGATCCGCTTCCTATATGCAGGTGTTCATTGTCGATGAATTCAGGTGTGCGGCTCAATTTCAGTAGTTCTTTCTCATCTTCATATTCTGCATATATTGCAGCCTTCGCAGCTACCTTGAAGGTGGTGAGTTCCGTAAGGTCTTTATTATATTCGATTCTCATTGTCTGAATTCATTTAGCAGTCCGTCAGTAAAGAAGAGGTAAGTGCCGTCTGAGTATTGCCAGATGTCCATTGTCTGAACCCTGTTATGCCCGGTGCGCAGTTCGTCAGGATTTCCTATGGCAAGTTTGCATTCCTCTTTTGTCATCCCCAATCCAACTTTGCCTTTCTGTATGAGTGCCCAATTCTCTTCGCTTATCTGCGGGTATCTTCGTTTAGGATCAGATAGTGAAAAGATGGCTGCAAAGTTTCTGCTGTCGTGTTGATCTGATGTGTAGTTCATTTGCAAGAACGCTTCTTCTCCACCGGGTCCTGTTATCATGACTTGCATCGGAAAGTCTCCTGTTGTAGGTAAGACATCAGAAACTGTGACTTTGGCAAATTTCAATCCGTTCTGTCTATTTCCGGATTTATCATACCATAGATTGCTCTTTGTCCATAAAGCAGATCCCTTCAATTTTTCTTTCCAACTCTCTACCAGGTCTAAATCTGAAAGCAACGGCAATTTGCTGCTGTCGATTTCAGACATGGCTTCCGCTGTCGATTTTTTAGTCCTGTAGCGGAAGATGTTTGAGCCGTCGGAGAATATAATCACGCATTCATCTTTCAAATCCGGGTTGACGTGTGTGTCCAACCCTTCGTATGTGAGGATTTTTCCTGACAATGATTCCTTGTCAGGGTCAGAAATCGATCCCGTTGGTTCAAAAATATAGAAGGTGCGGTCAGACATGGCAAGAAACCTTTTCCCTTTCTCCCATGCAGAGAGGGGTAGCCCTTGTAAGCTTTCTGCTAATTTTTGTTCTTCGCTCTTAGCCATCAATTTCACATCTTCTTTATTCATCTTTATTGGCTTGGTGCTCTCAATTCCTGTGCTGCAGGATGCTAAAGCTGCGCCAAGTATCCCTATCGCAATTATTTTGCGAAGGTAGATGA
>CAMWLX010000204.1 GCA_947175225.1 uncultured Porphyromonadaceae bacterium | reverse complement strand
AAAAAAACATGTACTCATACTTTAGGCTTTATTATTCCGTAATACGGATCAATCATTTTTCAGGTGGAATATTCCACACCAACATCTAATGTATTCTTAAATTATATTATATGAATAACAGTTCAAGATTAAACGCCGATGAGATAATGTGTCTCCAGATGGCAGGTCTCCCGACATCGGAGATAATCAAGATTGACCTGACCAGATTCGAGGAACTATATGAGACTAATCCGATATATGAAGAATATATCGGCAAGGCCAACACCATGCTTGACAGACAGGAAGCCATGGCAATATCAGCGATTACAGTCCATGACGATAACTTTCCAAAAAGATTACTGGCCATCGGTGATGATTGTCCGGCAGTAATCTACTGTCTGGGCAATACCGCCTTGTTGAGGAAAAAGAAAGCCGTAGCTATAATCGGAGCAAGGGCGTGCGACAAGGAGGGCTACAGCATGGCGTTTAGGTTAGGAATGAAATATGCACAGGAGGGTAATGTGATAGTGAGTGGACTGGCTCTCGGATGCGATACTGCCGCCCATAGGGGTGCTGTCGATGTTAAGGGGGACACCATAGCCGTAGTGGCTACAGGCTTGAATCTGACTCATCCAAAAGAGAGCATGCAGTTACAGAAAGACATTCTCGCCAGCAATGGGCTTCTTATTTCCGAACAGCCTTTTGGAAAAGCCAATCCAACACGATTGATTGCCCGGAACAGGCTGCAGGCAGCCCTCTCGAAATCAGTTATACTGGCACAATGTCCTGAACATAGCGGCTCGCTTCACACCATGCGTTTTGCCAGAAAATACGGTAAACAATGTTTTGCAGCAACCTATACCCATAGGACAGATGCTAACGCCGGGAATTATTCTTTAATTGACTCAAATCTCGCAATGCCCATATATCTATGAGAGAAAACAGATAGCCGAACGATTCTATGACTACTTAGACCTTCGAAAGTAGTTGATTAATCAATTGCAGATAAAAGCAGTATAATATTTCTTTTTTTAATCAAAAATATGAATCATATTACAGAAGAAAGAGTCAAGAAGATTAAAGAAATTTGGGATAAGATGCACGGCAGACTTGTCCCTGGTTTCCGATGGAATAATCATACAATGACTCCGTATTATTACGATGAAAAAAATGATTCATTTAAATGTATGGATGTCAGCATTCCCATTGATATACCAACTGAAGAAATTACTCTTCCATTACTTTTTTATCTATTAAAAGATTTAGAAAAGAAAGTTTATCTGCATTATCGTGACCAACATTATATTGATTTAGGATATATATGTTATGATTGAAGCTTATGAGTAATCACAATAATGGTTGGCACGGTTAACCGTCCATAAAACCAAGAGGATGTCTCAGCTGAGGCATCCTCTCTTATCATTCCGTCAACAGAACTCTCCTCTTAATCGTTGAACGGTTGACACTGAGACATCACAAAGTTTGGCTGTTCTTCTAACTGATGTCCCTCGACGAAGCTCTTTTATTACTTTGGAGTACTCCTGCTCTTTCTTCTCCTTACTCTTCGTGCTTCCTTTCTTTCTTCCAATCCTTCCACCGTTCTCAATGTATCGTTTTCGACCAGACTGCAATCTGAAATATATGTTCTCTCTTTCCATTTCCGCACAGGTACCCAAGACAGAGATGAATATGTTTAGGAATGGATTCTTGGATCCGTCAGATTGGAACAGACTCAGATTTTCTTTTTGGAAGAAGACATTCAGATTGCGATCTTTACAGAATCGGACAGTGGCAAGAACTTCATCCACATTTCTTCCAAGTCGCGACAGTTCTGAAACAAGAAGACAGTCGATTCCTTGCTCTCCGCAAAATTCCAGACACTCCTTCAGTACCGGACGGTCTTCGTTCTTCTTGGCACCGCTGACACGCTCCTCAAATGTATGGACAATCTCATAGCCATTCCTTACTGCATAGTCACACAGATCTCGGACCTGTCTTTCTGTTGACTGTCTGTCACCTTCAGATGACACCCTGGCATATATCACAGCTTTTTTCATAATCTTTTGTTTCATACCGCAAATATACCTGATCTTTTTCATCCATGCCAATTTCTTGTCCTAATGTATCCTAGATTGCTACAAAATCTTTCATGATCTTTTATACAAACATTTACATTTTACGCAGTTCAGGACAATCACATATCTTGATTGTCTTGGATTTGAGACACAAGGGGGATTAGATAGGCGTAGCCTTCTTTTTCCATGTCTTCGAGTGGGATAAACCTTAAGGAAGCGGAGTTGATGCAGTAGCGGAGTCCACCTCTGTCTGCCGGTCCATCAGGAAATACATGACCAAGATGCGAGCCGGATTTAGCTGAACGCACTTCTGTGCGGATACGTCCGTAGGATGTGTCGAGATGTTCAGAAATCAAAGAATCGTCAATTGGCCGAGAAAATGCAGGCCAACCACAACCTGAATCGTATTTTTCGTTCGATACGAAAAGAGGCTCTCCATCTACAATATCAACGTAAATACCGGGACGGAATTCATGGTCGTATTCGTTGACGAATGGGCGCTCTGTGGCAGCATTTTGAGTCACTTCCCATTGGAGTGGGGTTAGACGCTTGCGGAGTTCTTCGCGCGATTCAGAAGTGCTCTTATCTGTAAAAGAATGTAGATTTTTTGCTTCCTTGAAGAGAGCCGGGTCTACGTGGCAATATCCGTTTGGATTCTTGTATAGGTAGTCCTGATGATATTCCTCTGCCGGATAGAAGTTTTCCAAAGGTCCGAATTCTATGGCAAGAGGTTGCTTATGACGGCGAGCGAGTGTAGCAACTTCGGCTTCAATCACGGGAGCATCAGCCGGATCTGAATAGTAAATGCCGGTGCGATACTGAGTGCCGACATCACCACCCTGTTTATTGAGAGAAAGAGGGTCGATGCTTTTAAAATAAAGCCTGATAAGAGAGGAGAGGCTGTTGACATCAGAATCATAAACCACTTTGACAGTCTCAGCAGCGTGAGTATAGCCGGTGCATACCTCTTTATACGATGGATTAGCTACAATTGAGTTGGCATATCCCGCTTCGGCTTGCGATACCCCGGGAACGAGAGAGAATAAATGGGCTGTGCCCCAAAAGCATCCGCCCGCAAAGTATATTATTTTATTCATAGTTTTATCGTTTATATGTTTAAGTGTTTGATTGCTTAATCGTTTAATCGTCGTGCAATGATTTCCAGGAGACTTCCTTGATTGACATTGCATCCTTGAAATGCATACATAAAGTATGGTTTCAAAATGCAAATATAATGATTTTTTCCCGTAGAACCATCATACTGACTCAAAATTAGAGCAATCTAAGATTGAAGCGGAAACCGCTTCGCGATTCAAACTAAAAGCCCCAGCTTTTTAGGCTGAGGCTTCTTCATTTTAACTAAAGATTAAGTATCAGATTATTTGACCAAAATCTTTCGGTTAGCTATGATGTAGAGACCCT
Source organism: uncultured Porphyromonadaceae bacterium (assembly GCA_947175225.1). Lineage (GTDB taxonomy): Bacteria > Bacteroidota > Bacteroidia > Bacteroidales > Muribaculaceae > Lepagella. The sequence continues at coordinate 3,051 of CAMWLX010000204.1, read as the reverse complement.
TGGTCAGACCTGAAAGGGTCTCCATTTCTCCAGATTTCAAGGAGAGTGTACGGATAACGGCTCCTGTCATATCAACTACCGCAGTATTGAGATCGGCAGAAGAGAGGATGTTAAGGCAGTCGCCTTCTTGCCAAATCTTGATACCATCTTTGGAGACAGAGAGAATATCGACTGCATTTGTCTTTCCTTCCATGCCAATCTTGCTCATACCCGGAGCTCCTTCAAACCAACATTCAAATGGACGGACTTTATTTCCCTCCGGAGAGAAGACGCTGCGGACTACCTCAACATTATCGATTATACCTAAGTTTTCTTCAGTCATACTGAACACATAGTCGGAAGAATATTTTGGTATAAACGATCCACTGAAAGTACGCTTCTTGCCATCAATGTCGGTCAAACTACGTGTATGCAAATTATCGCTTACCAAGACATTATGACCGATGAAATCGACATTACCAGTGATGTTGAATTCCTCAATATACTCGGAATTGTTAGGCATCGCAATGACGTAAGGTGTCAACGCTTCAATATGCGACTGACGTTCCCATCCATCTCCACTATCACTTGGGCAAGAGAGCCAGAAACCGGGAGTTTCATAATCATCCTTTGGAATTGCATCAAACGGACGAATCTCACGTGGAACATCGCTATTATGCATGATCAAATCCACATCGAAAGGAAGCACCAAAGACTCCCAACCGCGGCTTTGACCAATTACTGTAGATTTGCTAAAATTCTTTGTAAACACGGCTGTTTCAGCAGTGAAGTCGTCAATCACACAGAATGGATAATCATGGTTAAGGGTCAGTTTATTGGTGAAACCATCACAGACAATGTTGACTGCATTGCTTGGAGCCAAACTCAAATCATCGACATAAACGAGAGCATTATGATTAGCAACTTGGGCAAACAATTCGCCAGTCATAGCCTCAGGCATATTCCACTTGATTGCAGAAAGGAGTTGGATCAGATCAAGATTCCAATTACAATTGTAGGAATTGGCTTTTGGCATACTCAACGACATAAGATTGCTGAGGCTACTGAAATCCACCTCTGTGTCCTGAACAGGATCAGTAGATGTAAAGTCTATATGACGGAGATTACTCATCTCAGCAATAGCAGCCATGTCTTGAGAACCGATTGGGGCAAGACTTTCATTCGGACCTACAACTGAAAGTGATTCCCATTCCTGAGCCTCATCACCCGGAACAGCCTGACGAAGCCAGTTAGCACTGTTGAGCATCACCATTTGCTCTTCGTCAAATCTGAGTGCATGTATATCAAGGTTATATGGTTCGGATCTGAAAAGATCTTTACCGTAGGCATAGCACCCGAACGTACCTGTCATAGATGGGTCAAGGCTGAACGTTCTATCCAAGATGGCTTCACTTTCGGAAACTGCACCATTGTCTTCTCGATAGGTGTATATAAGATAGCTACCCTTGTCGCCGCTCACATTAATTCTGACACCATCATATTCAATCTTTGGAACAGAAGCATATTCAATCGGCAAGTAGACAGGTCCGCGCTCAAGCAATTCTGTTGATTTCCACTCGAACACTGCAACATCCCCAAACATTTCAACCGGGAAATCCATTTGACCTAATCCTTCTCCACCATTCAGAATGATCCGGCCATTGGCTTCTATGGAGTCGGTTGCTGCAAGGATAGTTTCGTCTGTTTCAGGAACGAGCATCAGTATCCTTTCCAAATATCTTGGGATAACAATAAGATTTGGAACAGTGTGTTCTTCTGCCAAGTAATCATAGCTTGTCACCATCGTAGTGACGGATCCTTCTCTGTAAGCCACAGCCTTAATAGTGCAGTCTGTGGCAGGCAAGAATGGATCTGTATATATTTCGCCATAATTAGCTGTTGGTTCAGTTCCATCGGTAGTGAAACGAATAGTTGCGTTGTCATATTCCGGGCATAAGAGATGGATATGCTTCTTAGAGAATGTGATTTCAACGTTTGAAACATAGTAACCTACTATCTCAATGTCATGATCAGGCATAGACTCCGGTACATTCTGCCATCCGGCAAATGTATATCCTTCTTTCTCAGGAGCCTCGATAACCTGTATCGTTGAACCGTAATCAACAGGTCGATGGTCGATGATTTCATCGTCTATCTTAAAGAATACTTCATAAGAACTGATCAAGAAGAATCCGGTTATAGTCAAATCATGAGCAGGCATCGTAGGTTGGATATTGAACCAGCCACTGAAAAGGTGTCCTGTTTTTGTAGGAGGCTCCTCTACTGTGATTTCTGCCCCAAAATCTATCATGTATTCAGAATAAACTTCATCGTCAATCATCCATGTCAACTTGTATTGGTTGACTGTGTAGCTGCCGACGATCTCAAGGTCATGGGCCGGCATTGTCTCCGGAACATCCTGCCACCCGGCGAAGGTGTAACCTTCCTTTTCAGGGGCTGCCGGAAGCTCTATCTCCGAGCCGTATTCATAGGCCTTCGTGGCGATGATTTCACCGTCGATCTTGAAGACTACCTGATATGCATTCAACAGGAATGACCCTGAAACTGTCACGTCATGTGCCGGCATAGTCGCAGGCACATTGTCCCAGCCTGAGAATACGAAACCTTCCTTGACGGGGGCTGCCTCTGGGGTGAGAGCCTCGCCGTATGCAACGGTATATTCCTTGTAGACATTGCCATCCACAACATAGGTCAGCTTGTAATAGTTGACTGTGTAGCTGCCGACGATCTCAAGGTCATGGGCCGGCATTGTCTCGGGAACATCCTGCCACCCGGCGAAGGTGTAACCTTCCTTTTCAGGGGCTGCCGGAAGCTCTATCTCCGAGCCGTATTCAAATGCCTTCGTGGCGATGATCTCGCCGTCGATCTTGAAGACGACCTGATATGCATTCAACAGGAATGAGCCTGCCACCGTAACGTCGTGTGCCGGCATGGTCGTAGGCACATTGTCCCAGCCTGAGAATACGAAACCTTCCTTGACGGGGGCTGCTTCTGGTGTGATTGCCTCGCCGTATGCAACGGTATATTCCTTGTAGACATTGCCGTCTACAA
>CAMWLX010000203.1 GCA_947175225.1 uncultured Porphyromonadaceae bacterium | reverse complement strand
AAATTAAAACTTAAATTTTAGTTCACACCGCAAAGTTAGCAACAATTTTTTTAATATACAAATTTTATCACCTAAAATTTTAGTTGAGTATTGAAGAAAAATAATTCTTTGATTTAAGTTTAGATTGTTCTAATTCATTGTGATTTAATACATCAATCTTTAAAAATGCGTAGCTTTCTCTGCGTGCTCCAGCCGATGCGAAGCAGGATGTTCTCTCAGCTAGCTTGCTATAACCGAGTCGCGAAGCTTCTCAAAGCACTGAAACTTTGCTCCTTGGCGGCCTCTGCGTGAGTTTTTTAGAGCTTGCGAAAGGTAAGTTTTTAAGAATAACTATGGTGATCAGTTTTATGTTCCGATTTAAGAAGCAGACTTGTCAGCTCGGAGAGCTGTCATTGTGGAAAATCGCAGGCCTCAGCCCAATGCTAGGAAAATAAGCTCCGGACGTCAATGCCCGGAGGGCAATTATCTTGTTACCACTGGACCTTGGCCAAGTAGTAATCCATCGTCAATCTCAGATATTATTGACGGTGGATTATTTTATAGTTGAATCATAAAGTATTAGTACATTTAACGTATGCAAAGTCATTTCTGCCAGTGACTGAGAATGTAGTTAGCGCACTCCGTGCGCGTCACCACGTGTCCTTCCCCTTACTTTTCACGATAAAGCAGATATTCACATTTATTTTATGTCCCTCCTATAACCTGGATCAAATAAATTGTTGATATATATTGATTGCAAAATTGGGTATATTCTTACATCATAGGTATTCCGCCATCGTCAACGGTCCACTCAGGCACAGGGATATTCACGAAGTCCATACGATTAGAAGGATGAGGGTGAATAGCCGGGATATGCCGACACAACGTCGAAGTTGAATGCTCCGCTTGCTTGTACCTCTGGGAAGAAGCAGGCACCTGCAGACTGCAGTTTGTCGTCGTGCTAATATAGAACATCTCTACGCTTGCGGCTCTATGGTTAGCTTTTACAGAACTGTAAACCCTGAACTTATGCCCACCATTACCGTGACCGAGATACATTATCCGCTTCAAGTTCCAACATTTAGCCATCTCAGTATCCGTCACTACAAGAATCGAAGCCGGATAAGACCCCGGCGAAAACGAAGACGACAACTGCGCATATCCTACCCTACAACTATGACTTCCAAAATTATCGCGATTATAATATTCCTCATATTCATTACCATGTTTCGTTCAATCATCCTATACAATCAAAATATTCTTCTTACGTTAACTAATCCAGTTCGGATTTCAATAATTGGACGTTTGCTATCTCCCGATTAAATCATCGATATTTTGGTGATTTCTTAAATGATCACCTTTTATTTCGATTTGACCCAAATTATCCATACTTGAAATTCTTTTTCTTAATCCTTCAGCCCATCCACATATCCCACCTATGGCATACAATGCATCAGTATATGAGTAATCTACTACTAATATTTTACCTTCATTTTTAATCTCCTTTGCATGACCATATTCATTATGAATCGTATTTTTTTCTCCATATCTATATTCTCCAAAAATTCCACCTATAAAGTTATTGCTAATGAAAAAAGCTTTGGATAGTTCCGCAGTGATATTGCCTTTATTTTCGATTGTCACATCTGGTCCGAACATTACATTTTGGGTGATAGAAGCACATATTCCTCCGATTTGAGTCCACTGACAACCATCAGCCCGTAAGTTTCCTTCATTGATTATCTTGCCATAAAATCCAATTCCATCGTTTCCGCCATCCATTATTCCCGCTATGCCACCGAGGTTGAGTTTTGCATTTCCAATCTCATCTATGGAGTCGTCAATGAAAGATATATTAACGGCATTAACGATGTCAACAAGGCGGACACCGGCATACAGCTGACCTGCCAATACACCCACGTAGACATCAAATCCATCCTGCATATTATTCACTAATGAAATATCTCCATTAAGCTTAAGATTCTTTATTTCACATTGCTCAAGCTTATCAAACAGTCCATAATTGATTGGATGCAATCTATCAGTACTATCCATCATAGATGGCGACAACTCAATTTTGAGATTCTTGAACGTTATGGAGTGATGATTTCCATCAATTATCTTGAATGAGCCGTTCCGACCACATTTAATAGGACTCCACTCATTCCTAATCACAATATCCTTCATCAGCCTCAATTTTGCTTCATTGAATGGAATTTCTATACCATCCTTGGTCTTCAATGAGGCTTTCGATGAAGCATTCCTATGGGATACTTCGCTAATGTAACGGAGTTCTGACACGTTTTTTATTTCCAAATAGCCATCATTGAACTCAAGACCCTTAACTTCACCTTCGCATCCTGTCAAAAGGACACTCAGAATAGCGCATAAAAAGGTAATCTTTTTCATCATTTCTTAAAATTTAATTAGGTTCTCAATAATACGTAATCTTTCGAGTCTCTACTATAGTGTCTACTGATTCGTAGGTTTTGGTCCCACCGTTATATTCCCATTCGCCATTCTCATTCTGTATATCTACATATTCGTTGGAATCAGAATACGTGGTACCTATCCTTTTTGTCCAGTTACCGTGCTTGTCTACGTTGACATACTCATATTTTATGGTTTTGGACCAGTCTCCCATCTCATCAAAACTGGATTCTATCTCCTTGTAGGGGAGACCGCTATCACCTTGATATGCAAATTCCCGCGTAACGGGCGACATACCATCATGCCATATATGCTTTATCACCCGACCTTGCGAATCGAATTCATATTCATCCTCAAACTCAAATATTTCCTCATCCGGCTCACAGATCATCCTCATGACATTGCCATTGATATCTATCCGATACGGAGTGTCTCCGTTTTTGTAGCGTATCAGACTCTCATACATATAGGTATTATTGCAGTCTCGGTAGCCGTTGGCAGAGATAAAGCTCTCAATATTTCCAATCTTATTAAATACTGTGATCTGCTTTTCTTTCTCGTTCTTCACCATCTTCACAGGACCCTGAAGTCCGTAGGCCATTGTGCCCGTATACTTAGGTTTTTCCACTGTTGTCTCATCCACATATTCTTTAAGACCATTCCCTTCTACATTATCGTCAGATTCATAATATCCTGATATATCCCTTTGGAACTGTATCGTACGCTTACCGTCATATTTCTCCGGATCATTCAAATATGGAGATGACTGCTTATTATCGGTATACCACTTCTGCAGTGCAATATAGTTTTCATAGTCTTCCGGAAGAATGCACCATGCAACATACCAATTGCCATTTTCATCATATAAATAGTCATAATCTATTGTCAACTGACTCATTGTGGTATTAACAGACTCCGAATTATCGTTTTTTACAGTCACACCATTGTACACCCATCTCTTAAGATTATTGTTTTCATCATACTGATAATGACTGGTGGCAGGAAGGGTATCAGTTACAACCTCTCCTTTTCTCCTTGCTGTCAATATAAGTTTTTCAGATTTTACTATACATTGTCCCTGCAAATTGTATTGGAATTCAGCTTCTGATTTCACGTCAAACGACTCCGGAGTGAATTCCTTAAAGAATGGATTAGATGATACAGGTGCAGTCATTCTGACAAGCTGTCCCTTTTCATTGAATTCATAAGTGCCAAACTTTGATTTTCTTGATAATTCACCACTGCAAACTGGAGATACTGACATAAGCGTACTATCCGGAAAGTATTCATATCGGTATGATTTAATATCAAGACCGGGAAAAAGATCACGATAACCATCAGGCCCTACCCATGATTCCAGACGCGTCTCATCATACTTAAAAGTGGATGTTTGTTCTCTATACGCCTTTTTGTAATTGCCTTGGTCAAATTTGACAATCTCGGTAAGCTTTCCATCTACGTCATAATTATATTCGTTGCCGGAATTCCAAGCGCTATTTAGGGTTCTGACTATTTGCCCTCTACTATTAAACTCAGCCTGAAAGCTATATTTAACATGCCATTTTATATCATCAAAATTATTAATAACATTAAAGGGGGCTCCTTTGAGTCCGTATTTTGTCCAATCATCCGGATAATTCTCGAATATAGGAAAATATTTTACACATTCGTTTGGACAGATTTGGTCGAGCGGATTAAAATAAAGGGCAACCGGAGTATATAGGCGTTCCATATTGCTACCTCCGCTCGTTGAGGCGCATCCTCCGCATACAAGAGTTGCACACAGCAGGAAACCTACAAAAGTACGCATAGTCATTTTGATCTTATTCATATTGAGTGTGGTTGTTAGTATTGTTAGTTTTATAGTCATCGCTCAACTCTGAACGGCATCTCTTTCGAGCCATCTGGTTTCACCCAGGTTCCTGAGAAGACAAGTCCGTCGTAGCTGCCGATAAAGTTGCCAGTTACTTCTCCATCAGAAGTTTCATCGAGTGAGAAGTCATAGCTGTCCCCTCTGTCTATAAAAGTACCGGAAAGTTCCATCGGAACATTATACTTGATATAAGTTATATTACCGGTAACTGTATGGTCCGGGTGCATAGTCAACACCATCTTCACAGGATATTTTCCATCTACGAGACCTGTCATTTCCACAGTACCGCTAAATTGCTTCTCCTTTTCTGGCTCTCCCTCTATTTCAGAGTCTTCATATATAGGTTCATATACTGGAGATACGAGCCACAAGTTAGGATCAATCTTATCATACAAGGTTTTAAATTGTCCGTTCTTAATAGATACATCTCTAAACCTGCCATATTTATCATCAATATTCTCATTGTATAGGAAAACTGGCTCATCATTTTCAGTAAAACTATAGACATACAATTCCCTGTTCCATTTGGCACTGTCATTGGCCAAAACAAATGCAAAACATCTTTCACTTGGAGAGGCACCTCTGACAATAACAGACTTCCCGTTCAACTCTCCTGAGCCTCCCTCATAATCCATTTTCTCAAGATGCCACCATATATCCTTGTTGTTCAATGCTTGCACTATAGCATTTCTAAAAGCTACAGAAACAGCTGAAGAACGTATCCCAATATCATCAAACCCAGCCCGATCAACTTTTTCAAAATCATCCTTATCTACGAGTACTCCAGAATGAATATAACCATGTATAGTCTTACCAGCTTCCTTCACAGAAACCTTTACCCATTCACTGTTATCATCCTTAGAGTCCGAGTATTCAACGGGCGTGCCGTATGAAAGATCCGTAAGATATTCCACTCCATTTCCATCATCAACCGATTTATATAGGGTAGCTGATTCAGCTAAGACATAACTAACCTTATCCTCACCATTTCTGGCCCGAATAACACAAACAGCAATTGCAATGGCTATTATAGAAAATCCTATGCCCAAAAAAATCAGAATTTTCTTTTTTTGATCTTTACTATTATCCAAATTATTAGAATAATTTGATACCAATGACATAGAATTAGTCACAGGATTTACAGTTTTGGAAGATGTAATAGTTTTCGATTCAAGAATCTCACTTTGCATCATATTTGTATTATCCCCTAAATGTGGGGTCGACTGATTACTGTCATCCTTTACTACTTCCTCTATCCCAACTACTACTGCAGTCCCACATTTGGGGCAGAAAGCAGATCCGTCCGGAAGAGAAGATCCACATTTATTGCAAAATCCGCCATCAGTCTTGTCTGAAGCAATTTTTGCAGAACTTGGGTGCGGAATAGCAGGAGGTTGCTGAATCGGAGTTGAATTGACAGAGTTTGCTTGACTGTTTGAAGAGGGCGAATAGCGTCTCATGGCTTTCACCCTTTCAATTTCATCGCGCAAAGCTGCTGGAACCATTACCTTATTAATAGGATTGAATAACGTGCCAATGGATTTCATCATAACCAAACCTTCAGGGATTCCAATGATGGTAAGGAAGCACACAAATCCATATAATGTTCCAAGTATTGCATTTATAAGTCCAAATGGGAAATACAGGATACGAACTATCATTGCGAAGATCTTCCACCACAAGGGTCGTTCCTTCTCTGTTATGACCTCTAAATCAGATTTGCTGATCATAGCATTACCATGAGGCCAGAAAAGGAATTTCGAATACTGCAATAGTCCTAAGCCTATCGGAAGACCTACAATTGTAGCACAAACACACAAGCCTAAAATTCCGTATAAAACAGCCCATATCCATCCGAGGAATGGAAAAATCCAAAGAATGTTCCAAAAAATATTCATATCACAATCGAAGTATGCCTTATCGTCCCTACCGACATTCTAAAGAATTAAATTTATTCAGATACACAAAAAGCGTGGGACGAGATTCCACCGTATACCTGATCTGAGGCATCGCCAAACGCCGTACTTACGATATACAGTCCGCTCCCACGCCTGATCGGATATCAAATCCCCCTTGTCGGGGAGCGGATACACGACAAGCATGAGCGTTTTCGACTGCAATATCCTGTAAGCTTTCAAATTTGGCGATTTTCAGACCAAGGATAAAGCAAAAACGCTTAATGTAATATGTAAAAATCGGGCTGCAAAAGCAGTCCGACACAAAATTAGTAAAAATTTTTCATTTGGCAATAATAA
>CAMWLX010000202.1 GCA_947175225.1 uncultured Porphyromonadaceae bacterium | reverse complement strand
GCACCCATAGTTCAATGGATAGAATAATGGATTCCGGTTCCATCGATTGGGGTTCGACTCCCCATGGGTGTACAACTCGCCGGACAAGACAAAGTCTTGATCCGGCTTTTTTAGGGCTTAAATGACTCTAAGGGATTTAAATACAAATCTGGCTATTATGAAACGAAATTTATTTTTAGCAATCGCATTGGCTATAGGAATTGGATTTTCCGCAAGCCATCTCGAAGCATCAGCTCAGAATTATAAAGATAAGAGTCTTTCAAATAAGGAAAGGGCTGCTTTGGTGCTTAAAGAACTTACCTTAGATGAAAAGATCTCAATGATGATGGACGACAGTCCTGCCATAGAGCGTCTGGGCATCAAGAGATATAACTGGTGGAATGAGGCTCTGCATGGCGTAGGACGTGCAGGATTTGCCACGGTCTTCCCACAAGCTATCGGGATGGCGGCTACTTTCGACGACACCCTTCTATACAATGCATTCAATTGCATTAGCGATGAGGCCCGTGCGAAATTCAATACTCTTGGAGACCAGGATGTGACAAGATACAAGGGTTTGACCTTCTGGACTCCAAACGTCAATATTTTCCGCGATCCAAGATGGGGACGCGGACAAGAGACCTACGGCGAGGATCCATATCTTTCCTCACAATTAGGCAAAGCTGCTGTAGAAGGTCTTCAAGGTCCGGCCGACTCCAAGCATATCAAGACAATAGCATGTGCAAAACACTATGCAGTACACAGCGGCCCAGAATGGAACCGCCATTCGTTTGATGCGCGAGACATCGACCCTCGCGATCTTTGGGAAACTTATCTTCCGGCTTTCAAGACATTGGTGGATGCCAATGTTGGGCAGGTGATGTGCGCTTACAATCGAGTAGAGGGGGAACCATGCTGCAGCAACAAACGCCTTCTCCACGATATACTGCGCAACCAATGGCGCTACGACAAGATAGTAGTGTCTGACTGCTGGGCAATCCGCGACTTCTACCGCCCGAATGCACATGCCACTCACCCTTCAGAAGTAGAGGCAAGTGCCGATGCGGTGATCTCCGGAACTGACTTGGAATGCGGATCATCATATCTCGGACTGCGTGAAGCCTATAATAAAGGACTCATCTCTGAAGAGACTATCGACAAGAGCCTGCTTCGCCTGCTCGAAGCCCGTCTCAGCCTTGGCGAACTGTTTGGGGAAGAATCTGAATGGGACAATCTTGGAGAGGCTGACATTTGCAGCCCAGCCCATAAGGATTTGGCTCTCGAAGCTGCACGAAAGTCGATGACTCTGCTTAAAAACAATGGGATTCTGCCTCTCAATCCAAATGCAAAGGTGATGGTGATGGGTCCTAATGCTACCGACACGGTGATGCATTGGGGAAATTACAATGGGTTTCCGACACGCACTGTAAGTATTCTTGAAGGAATCCAAAACATTGCTCCACAAGCAAAATATCTGAAAGGATGCGACCATGTGAAAAACAACAATACTGTCTCCACTTTTGATATGCTTTCGAGCAATGGACTGAAAGGAATCACAGCTACTTACTGGAACAACACCAAGAAAGATGGCGACCCTGTCGCAACAGAAAGAATCAGTTTCCCAATCAATAAGAACACCGGCGGAGCAACAGTATTCGCACCCGGCGTCAACCTTGAAAACTTTTCAGCTACTTTCTCCACTCAGTTCACACCCGTAGAAAGCGGAGAATATATCATCAATATGACAGCTTCCAGAGGCTTGAAAGGGCTGATAGTCAATGGAGAGCGTGTGGCTAAATCTTACGGGTCTAATCCGACCAATGACTATGCTTATGCTATCCAAGCAGAAAAAGGAAAGACATATGATATAGAGATCGACTGGGTAAATGACCGTCCTGGAATCGCAGTGCTGAAATTCGACATCGGAAAAAGCGTGGAATATAATACTGACTGCGGCGATTCTGATGTAGTCATATTCGTTGGTGGGATCTCCGCTGCACTTGAAGGAGAGGAGATGCCTGTGACAGTAGAAGGATTCAAGGGTGGCGACCGCACTACAATTGAGCTTCCAAAGGTGCAACGCGACCTTATAAAGCAACTCAAAGAGCAAGGGAAGAAGATTGTCTTCGTCAACTGCTCTGGAAGTGCTATGGGGCTTGCTCAGGAAGATGAACTTTGTGATGCTGTGCTTCAGGCGTGGTATCCCGGTGAGGCTGGCGGTCAGGCCGTAGCAGAGACCCTCTTCGGTATCAACAATCCTGCCGGCCGACTTCCGGTGACATTCTATGCAAATGATGCTCAGCTCCCTGATTTCGAAGATTATGACATGGAAGGCCGCACCTACCGATATATGAAAGAGAAACCACTCTACGCATTCGGCCACGGACTCAGCTACACTTCTTTTGACTACTCCCGGCCAAAAGCCAATGGAGGAAATGGGAAACCGGTGTCACTCAGTGTCAATGTCAAGAACAGCGGCAACTACGATGGAGATGAAGTGGTGCAAGTCTATATTAAGAATAAAGCTGACAAGTCGCTCAATAAGACACTTCGTGCTTTCAAGCGTATTCATCTTAAGAAAGGGGAAACACAGGATGTGACCTTCGAGCTTGGACCCGAAGCATTTGCTTTCTATAATCCTGAGTCAGGAAAGATGGAGACGATAGCCGGTGTCTACGAAATTGGAGTCGGAGGGGCTTCTGACAATTTGAATTCTTTGGAAGTGCAATATTCTTTATGATGAGAGGGATCATTAGTCTTTTTTTAGCAGTCATGTTGGCTTTTTCGGCTGGAGCTGACCGCTTTCGGTCGATGAAGATAATGAAGGAGGGTGATTTTATGGCTTCTCCTTCTATTCGCCTTGGGAGTGACGAGAGAGTGATACTCTCTTTTGATGAGTGGAGTGAAGATTATAGCGACCTTCAATATCGGCTCATTCATTGCGGACCTGACTGGAAACCATCAGGATTGCTTGAATCGGAATACCTTGATGGTTTCAATATTGCCGATATCGAGGATTGGGCATTCTCTTCCAATACTTTCGTACATTTCGTAAACTATCGGTTGGAACTGCCTAATGAAAACATGAATCCATTGCTTTCAGGCAACTACATCATCCAGATATTCGAACGAGACGATCCGGACGAGACATTGGGAGAAGCAAGGTTTTCCGTCACAGAGCATTCTGCAAATATCTTTGGCGGTGTCTCGACACAAACCGACCGTGGACTTAACACAGAGTGGCAGCAGCTCGAACTCAAGGTAGTGCCAACGGATTTGACAATCGACGATCCCTATACACGGCTTCGCGTGGATATAACTCAAAATAACACCCCATACACGACTACTACCCTCACGAGTCCATCGAGAGTGGAGGGAAAAGAGATATTCTATTCCCATCAACCAGAATTGATCTTCAAAGCAGGGAATGAATACAGAAGATTTGAATCTATCCGCACCAACTACAACGACATGCACGTCGATTCAATGCGTTTTCTGAGTCGCAACTACCATGTATGGCTTACTCCTGATAGGGAGCGAGCTTCAAAAGAGTATAGCTACGACCAGACGCAGCAGGGACGATTCCTTGTAAGGGAATATAATTCAACTGATTCTGACCTTGGAGCTGACTATTTGACGGTGCATTTCATGCTTGATGCCCCGGAGGTGATTGATGCTGATGTGTATGTGGAAGGGGAATTTACCGGATATAAATATGATGAATCTACCCGCATGCATTATGACTATAATAAGGGCACCTACCTATTGGAAATGCCTTTGAAGCAGGGTAGCTACAACTATCGCTATGTAGCAGTGCCTCGCAGAGGGAATCGTCAGCCGGATCCGAGTGTTATCGAAGGGAATAAACATGAGACGAAGAATGAGTATCGCGTACAAGCTTGGTATCGCCCTATCGGAGGGAGATACGACAGATTGATTGAAGACGTGACTTTTTAATCCCACAACATTTTAACCCATAACTAATTAACACTTAAAATATACTTATGATACAGATAAACGACACGTTGGTTTCGCTTGATGTAGTGGAGCGTTTTTTTGAGTGTGACCTCGACAAATGTCTTGGTGAGTGCTGCATCGAGGGCGATGCAGGTGCTCCCCTTCTGCCGGAAGAGAAAGAGAGGCTTGATCCATTGCTCCCAATAGTGATGCCATATCTTTCGCCGGCAGCCCAAGAGGTAGCTCGCAGTCAGGGGGCTTCTTATGTAGATGAGGAAGGAGATCTGGTGACAAGCATAGTGAATGGAAAAGATTGCATTTTCACTTGCTATGCGCCTGGAGGGAAATGTCTTTGCGTGCTTGAGAAACTTCGCAGGGAAGGACACACAGAATTTTTCAAACCGATAAGCTGCAGCCTCTACCCTATCCGTCTTAAGGATTACGGAGGGATGACAGCTGTCAATTATCATCGGTGGAAAATATGCAAATGCGCTGAGATATTGGGAAGGAAAAATGGGATTCGTGTCTATGAGTTTTTGAAAGAACCGCTGATTCGTCGGTTTGGAGAGAGATGGTATGAAGAGCTGGAATTGACAGCTAAGGAATGGCTGAAACAGACCTCGCGATGACACGCGAGTCCTGCATCCCAACTGAACGGATTCAGTATGGTGTTTAGTCAAAAATGTTGGATAGCTGCTTTTCGAGGTCGGAGCTGGTGATATTGGTAGTCATTACCCCCTCGAAAGCTATGGAAATCTTACCAGTCTCTTCGCTTACTACGATGCATAGAGCATCTGTGGCCTGACTCATACCCAAGGCGGCCCGATGGCGAAGCCCAAGGTGCTTCGGAAGATGCATATCATGACTGACCGGAAGGATGCAACCTACAGAAAGAATACGATGGCGTGCTATAATCATAGCTCCGTCGTGAAGTGGTGAATTCTTGAAGAAGATATTCTCTATAAGGCGTGTGTTGATATCTGCGTCGATTATATCGCCGGTCTTCTCATAATCACCAAGCGGAACTTTGCGCTCGAAGCAAATCAGAGCACCCGTCTTTGACTTAGACATAGATTGGCACGCATACACTACAGCCATGACCAACCCATGGTAGGATTTTGTATCTTTGGCTCCATGATGGAATACTCGCTTCAACTGACTGAGATGCCCATGCGAACCGATATCTATAAGGAAGCGTTTGATCTGGTCCTGGAAAAGAATCACGAGCACTATAAGACCGATGCTCATGAATTTATCGAGAATCGTTCCTGTGAGCTTCATGTCAAAAATCTCGGCAGCCACTACCCATATTACGATGAAGAGAAACACACCATAGAATAGGCTTATGGTGCCGGAACTTTTCATCACCTTATACACATAGAAAAGCAATCCCCCTACTATGAGTATGTCAATTATATCTTTTATTCCGAAGTCAATCATGTTTTTGAAAGGTTTCAGGGTCAGAATGAAATTTTGTCATTTTGACAATTAGCCGTTTTTTTGAATCATCTGAAGTATATCTCTTGCTTGGACAGCAGCCGAGACATCATGGACGCGAATGATAGAGGCCCCATGTAAGAGAGCATAGGAATTCAAAGCTATTGTGCCAGGAAGGGATTCAGCCGGAGTGATGCCGAGTGGCTTCCAGATCATGGATTTGCGGGAAATTCCTACAAGCACAGGGAGCCCGATCTTGGAGATTTCATCAAGGGATGCGAGGAGCTGAAAGTTTTGCTCAATATCTTTTGCAAACCCGAAACCGGGATCTATTATGATGTCGCATACCCCTCGCTGACGCAACTCTCGGATTTTATATGCGAGTTCTGAAATCACATCAGCTGCCACATCATTATACTGCGTCAATGATGACATTGTAGCCGGCGTGCCACGCATATGGGTAAGGATATATGGGACGTTCAACTCCACAACTGTATCAAACATCTCAGGATCAAGTGTGCCGCCGGATATGTCGTTGATGATGTGGACCCCGGCCTCTACACAGCGACGGGCTACTGAAGCACGGAAAGTATCTACCGAGATTATTGCATCGTGCCATTCTCTGCGCACGATGGAGATTGCTTTGAGAAGACGACTCAATTCAGTGTCGGCATCTATAGGGTCTGAACCGGGACGAGTGCTGCAAGCACCGATATCAATACAATCGGCGCCTTCATCTCGAATGGCGCGGACTCGAGCTATCACCTCATCCTCATCCACAGCGCGACAACCGGAATAAAACGAGTCAGGAGTGACATTAAGAATACCCATAATCCAAGGGCGCCGGAAGTCGAGAAGGTGTCCACGGATATTGATTGAGAGGTCATGATACTGTTTCATGATGCAAATTTAGTAATTTTTTGGTAGTTACGGAAATTTTTTGTAATTTTGCAGTCGGATTTGCAATCGCTGGCAGGAAAGATGCAAGAGTGGCATCTGGAAAGAAGGATACCTGTTATGTTGCAAACTTAATTTAAACATTTAAACTACAATGGATTTAATCAAAGTAGTGGAGGAAGCATTCGCAACTCCCAAAAAGGAATTCGACACATTCGGCCCCGGCGATACAGTGACTGTCGCATACCGAATCAAAGAGGGTAACAAAGAGCGTATCCAGCAGT
>CAMWLX010000201.1 GCA_947175225.1 uncultured Porphyromonadaceae bacterium | reverse complement strand
CCGCACATCCTATGGGTTGCAAGGCCAAATACACCGGCAGCTAAGGGCTGCTCGTCCATTGCCGGGGGGTAGGCTGCTCAGCGTTGCGACGCTGGAGCCGCCTGGCGACAGGCGGTCAAGATAAATGACAGGCAGGATTGTCTTTAACGAGATCAATCTTACATAACCCGGCTTATATCCCTTCTGCACTCTTTTTCGGGGCGGCATTGCGTCCGCCCCATTTTTTAAAACTAATGTTCCTTTTCATATGGCAGAAGAAAACACATCCGGCAAAAAAGCGAAAAAACCTGGATTTATAGAGCGGACTACCGAAAAGATCCAACGATTGATCAATTATTGCATCTCAGGAGTATGGTCTGACAATCGTAAGACCATGAAGGTGCGCATGATCAAGACTGTCAATCTTACTGTTCAGGCTTTTCTAAACAGAGACCTTCAGATAAAGTCGATGGCTATCACTTATCAGACTGTCTTTGCTATGGTGCCGGCACTCGCCCTTCTTCTCGCCATAAGCAAGGGATTCGGTTTTCAAGATATCGTAGAAAAAGAGCTTTACACTTATTTCCCTTCACAAAGCAAGGCTCTTGCCACCGCCCTCGGATTCGTAGACTCCTATCTTGCAGAAGCCTCCTCCGGAATTTTGGTGGGAGTTGGACTTATTGTGCTGCTTTGGACACTCATCTCCCTTCTCAGCAATATCGAAGATGCTTTCAACAATATATGGGATATCAAGACCGGAAGAAACACCATTCAGAAGATCAAAGATTATATAGCAATTTTTCTGCTGATTCCTGTGCTCATGATATTAAGTTCAGGCATTTCAATTTTTATGTCTTCCACTGTGTTGGCGGTCATCCCATTTTCCTTTATGACTCCTATGGTCAATACAATTTTGGAATTTATCCCAGTCATACTCACCTGGGGAGCTTTCACTCTTTGCTTTTGGCTTATTCCAAATACTAAAGTTAATTTCAAATTTGCCGCTATATCCGGAGCTTTTTGCGCTGTGGCATTTGAGATACTTCAATTGCTTTTCCTCAATGGTCAGATCTACGTCTCCAAATACAATGCAATCTACGGGTCGTTTGCTTTCCTACCCTTGATGCTCATCTGGCTGCAATTAAGTTGGCTGCTGCTTCTCTCCGGCTGCGGACTCACCTACTCTTTGCAAAACATATTCTCATATAATTTCTTTGGCGACCTTACGACCGTGGCTGAAGGATACTACCGTAAGGTGCTTCTTGTAGTGACAGCAGTTGTCTACCGCCGGTTCCATTTAGGAATGCCAGCACCTACACGCAACCTTCTCTCTACCACTTATGGACTCCCAATAAGAATGGTGAGCAGCATTGCTGAAAGGCTCCAAGAAGCCGGATTGATTCAGCTCAATCAAAGCCAAGGCGGGAAAGATGACCCGGCTATGATACCTACTACTGACACCGATAAAATCTTGGTGAAAGATGTGGTCACTCGTGTAGAGTCGGCTGGAATGAAAGACTTTATTCCTGAGTTCAATACCACCTACAAGCAAGCTCTGACTGAACTCAACGATATATCTGAGCGCATGTATGAAGCCGCAGGCGACATGCTGATCCGCGATCTTGACATATTCGTCGATATAGACGCACCTGCGAATGCAGCCACCTCATCGAAAAATGCAAATGGAGAGTAGCAAATTTTATGTTTTGCAACACTTTTCACTATTTTTTTACCACAATATTTTGTTAGTATATATATTTTAATTAAATTTGCAACTATCGAAATCAATGATTAACTATAGATATGAGTTACCTGAAATTTGACAAAAACCTTATGATAAACTTGGAGCAGAGTCTTCCGAAAGAAATGCTCCGCACCAACAAATCAGGGGCTTACCATTGCACCACCATAGTGGGATGTAACACCCGCAAACAGCATGGTCTGCTGGTGATTCCAATTCCTGAGATGGACGACAAGGCACACGTGCTTTTGTCAAGCCTCGACGAGACCGTGATCCAGCATGGCGCCCCATTCAATTTGGGTCTTCATCAGTATGGTCCCGATGTGTTCTCACCAAACGGACACAAGTATATCAGAATGTTCGACTGCGAGACAGTCCCCACGATGACTTATCGCGTAGGTGGAGTGGTACTGAAAAAGCAGAAGACTTTTATCAGTAATGAAAATCGCATTCTGATAAAATATACGCTGGAAGAAGCTCATTCCGACACTACCCTTCAGTTCCGTCCGATGCTTGCCTTCCGCAATGCCAATGACCTCGTGGTGGAAAACACAGCCATCAACAAGGAAATCAAGGAAGTGCCGGATGGTATTTCCACATGCCTTTATTCGGGATATCCCAATCTTGTGATGCAATTCAACAAACCCGTTAAATGGGTCAACGACGGCCATTGGTACAAAGGTATCGAATACTACAAAGATCGCGACCGTGGCATTCCTTATAAGGAAGACCTTTGGGTGCCGGGCTATTTCGAACTCCCTATCAAGAAGGGTGAAAGCATCATTTTCAGTGCAGGAACTTCTGAAATCAACCCCGATGAGCTCGAAGCTCTATATGAAAAGGAGATTAAGACTCGCACTCCCCGCACAAGTTTCTACAACTGCCTCAAGAACTCAGCCAAGCAGTTCTATCTGAAAAACAAAAGCGGTATGTATATAATGGCCGGCTTCCCATGGTATAATGTCCGCGCACGCGACGAGCTTATGGCGCTACCGGGATGCACATTGGCCATCGACCATAGAGACGACTATATCAAAATCATGGAGACTTTCCTCAAAGCTCTTCACAAATATATCGAGACTGGCGAAAAAGACCGCACCATTCATGAGATCGATCTACCAGACATCCCCCTTTGGACCATATGGGCTATCCAGCAATACCGTCGCAATACCGACACACGTGCTTGCCGCGATAAGTATGGAGAAGATGTGAAGAAACTCGTAGATGACATCCGCAACGAGCGCATCAAGAATCTGCATCTCAACTCCAATGGTCTTCTCACAAGCAATGGCACCGACACCCCTGTGACATGGCTGTCTGCTTCCATAAATGGGCGCCCTATTATCCCGCGTTCCGGCTATATTGTTGAGTTCAATGCTCTTTGGTATAATGCCCTGCGTTTCCTCATCTCCCTTTATGAAGGAGAGCCTGAAATGAAGGAGTATACTGACGAACTTGCAGCCCTTGCAGAGAAAGTCAAGGGAAGCTTTGTAGAGACATTCCTTAATGATTATGGCTACCTCTACGACTACGTCAACGGATCTTATGCCGATGTTGAGGTACGCCCGAATATGGTCATCGCGATTGGACTTGAATACTCTCCTCTTGATCGCCGCCAGCGAAGGAAGATTCTTGACTTTGCTTCAAGGGAGCTTCTTACGCCAAAGGGTCTGCGCACATTGAGCCCTAAGAGCTATGCTTATCATCCGAACTATGTAGGTGGGCCTATCGAGCGTGAATACGCCGTGCATCAAGGGCCGGTACGTCCATGGCTGTTCGGTTTCTATGCCGATGCATATATTAAGGTGTTTGGAGTTAGCGGCCTCGGCTTCATCGAGCGAAAGCTTATCGGATATGAAGATGACATGTCGGAAAACTGCATTGGATCTCTAAGTGAGATGTATGATGGCAACCCGCCATTCGCCGGCCGTGGAGCTGTATCAACAGCCAAGAATGTGGGTGAAATCCTCCGCACCATTAAGAACGTGAAAGAACTCAACAAATTACAGAACTACGATAATTAACGATATATGAAGGCATTAATGTTCGGGTGGGAATTCCCCCCGCATATCCTTGGGGGTCTCGGCACCGCTTCTTACGGTCTGACCAAGGGAATGCATGCCTGCGGCGACATGGACATCACTTTCGTGATTCCTAAACCGTGGGGCGACGAGGAAAAAGGCTTTGCCACTATCATCGGAGCTAACTGTACTCCTGTGGCTTGGCGCGATGTAAGCTGGGACTATGTAGAAAGCCGAATCGGCAAGGTCATGAATCCTCAGCTCTACTACGATTTGCGCGACCATATCTACGCCGATTTCAACTATATGAAGCTCAACGATCTCGGTTGCATTGAATTTTCAGGCCGCTATCCCGACAATCTGATTGAGGAAATCAACAACTATTCAATTGTAGCAGGCGTGATTGCACGCACTGTAGAATGCGACATCATCCACGCCCACGACTGGCTGACATATCCCGCAGGCATACACGCTAAAAATGTGACCGGTAAACCACTCGTCATCCACGTGCATGCCACCGACTATGACCGTTCTCGAGGCAATGTAAACCCAACTGTTTTCGCTATTGAGAAAGATGGTATGGAAAATGCCGACCATATCATGTGTGTGTCTGAACTGACACGTCGCACAGTGATTGAGAAATACGGTATCAATCCGGCAAAAGTCTCAACTGTACACAATGCTGTAATTCCTCTCGACAAAGAATATCTCGAAATCAAGCGTCGTACAGAGGGAGAAAAGGTAGTGACTTTCCTCGGACGCATCACAATGCAGAAAGGTCCGGAATATTTCGTTGAGGCAGCCGTGAAAGTGCTTCAGAAAGATAAGAATGTGCGTTTTGTGATGGCTGGTAGCGGCGACATGATGGATGCAATGATAAAGCTCGTTGCAAAGCGTGGCATCGCCGACCGATTCCATTTCACAGGGTTCCTTCGCGGAAAGGAAGTGTATGAAATGCTTCGCGACTCTGACGTCTACATCATGCCTTCAGTTTCCGAGCCGTTTGGTATCTCGCCTCTCGAGGCTATGGAGATGGGCGTACCGAGCATCATATCCAAGCAGTCAGGATGTGCAGAGATCCTCACAAATGTAATAAAGACCGACTACTGGGACATCGACGCTATGGCTGATGCCATCCACAGTATCCTCAACTACCCTGCCATGTATCACACTCTCCGCGACAAAGGCATCGAGGAAATCCACGGCATCACATGGGAGAAAGTCGGAAAGAAAGTAATCGGCATCTATAAGGATGT
Organism: uncultured Porphyromonadaceae bacterium; assembly: GCA_947175225.1. GTDB lineage: Bacteria > Bacteroidota > Bacteroidia > Bacteroidales > Muribaculaceae > Lepagella. Next base: position 1,576 of record CAMWLX010000201.1, on the reverse strand, counting down.
GATAGCTGCAAGAAATCATTAATTCAACTTTCGGTTGCGAAAAAACCATTAAACCCCTAAACAAATAAAAATATGAAAAACGTTTGTTTTTATCTCAACATACACCAGCCATACCGCCTCAAAAAATATCGTTTCTTCGATATAGGCAACGACCACTACTACTATGATGATTTCGCCAACGAAGACATCATAAGCAACCTCGCCGAGAGAAGCTACATCCCAATGTGCCGGACTCTTCTCGACATGGCAAATGAATATGGCTCAGATTTCAAATGCGCCATTTCAATTTCAGGAACTGCTATCGAACAGCTCCAGCAGGCTGAGCCGGAAGTGATCGAGTTGCTAAAAAAACTTGCAGACAAAGGTTGCGTAGAATTCCTTGGGGGCGGTTTCGCCCACTCGCTCGCATCTCTTGAAGATCCTGATGAGTTTATGCGTCAAGTAAGGATCGAGCAGAATATGATCAAGATGATCTTCGGCCAGACTCCAACAATTTTTGCCAATACTGAGCTTATCTTCGACGACGAGATCGCTCTCTTGCTTCAGGCTATGGATTTCAAGGCAGCTATAGTGCCGGGTGCCAAGCATATCCTCGGATGGAAGAGCCCTGACTACGTGTACACCTCAGCTTCTGCTCCACAACTGAAGATTCTTTTCACCAACGACAAACTGGCAGCTGACATCTCACACAACTTCAACAATTCTGACTGGTCTGAATATCCACTGACTGCCGACAAATACGTCAACTGGATTGCTGATCTTCCGGAAGAAGAACAGATCGTCAATATCTTCCTCAGCATGGATACCTTTGGAGGATTCATCCCGGCAAGTTCCGGCATCTTCGATTTCATGAAGGCTCTTCCACGCTTCGGCAGAGAAAAAGGCGTACGCTTCACTTCGCCATCAGAGATTGTAGGCAAACTTAAACCTGTCGATACTATCACAGTACCATTTGCTATTTCTTACGTCGACGGAACCCGTATTGACGTGTCTGCATGGAAAGGCAATGACCTTCAGCGCGAAGCCCTCAATAAGCTCTATGGAATAGCTGAGCGTGTGTCGATGGTAGAAGACCGTAAGATCAAGCAAGATTGGGAATATCTTCAGGGTAGCGACCACTTCTTCTATATGGCTACCAACAATCAAGCTGACGCAGCTTTCAGTCCTTACGATAGCCCATTCTCTGCATTCACCAACTACATGAATGTTCTCGCTGACTTCCTCGTACGAGTTCAGGAACAGTTCCCGGAGAATGTCGACAATGAGGAGCTCAACTCTCTCTTGCTGACTATACGCAACCAGTCTTCTGAAATCGAACAGCTCAACAAGGAAGTGAAGGCTCTGCGCAAGAACATCCTTGAGGCTGAAGACAGCAACTATGCAGCTGTAATCATTGAGGAGCCTGCTGAAGAAAAGACTGAAAAAGCAGCTCCCGAGAAAGAAAAAGCCCCTAACGAAGAAAAGGCTGCAGAGGAAAAAGCCCCTGCTAAAAAGCGTGGCCGCAAGCCGGCTGCTAAGCACGAGCAAAAATAACACAAAATACTTTCATTTCTTAAACTATTGTAACCTCGTGAAC
>CAMWLX010000200.1 GCA_947175225.1 uncultured Porphyromonadaceae bacterium | reverse complement strand
ATGAACTACCGCAAGGAAAGTTCAGGATTCGCGACTGCATGTCGCAGATTCCTGTTTGTGGCTCTCATGGCAGTGATGTCAATTGCTGCTTATGCACAGGGCAAGACGGTGACAGGTAAGGTGCTTGATGAGAATGGTGATCCAATGATTGGAGTGACCGTGATCTTAAAAGGCACATCAACCGGCACCGCAACCGACTTCGATGGTGCTTACCGTCTGAACAACGTGACCAACAATTCAGTACTCGTATTCAGCTATGTGGGCTGTGTGTCTCAGGAAGCCAAAGTAGGAGACCGCACAGTGATCGACGTAGTGATGAGAAATGATTCAGAATTGCTTGAGGACCTTATCGTAGTAGGATATGGCGTCCAGAAGAAGAGCGATGTGACCGGAGCACTCACACGTATTGACTCAGAGACTCTTAATTCTCGCCCAACAAGCAATGCGCTTGAAGCGCTTCAGGGCAAGGCAGCCGGCGTGGATATAACTACACAGCAGCGTCCCGGTGAACTTGGAGAAATCCGTATACGTGGTAATCGTTCACTCAGTGCCAGCCAGTCTCCACTTTATGTTGTAGACGGAGTGCCTTTGCAGTCAGGTGGCATAGAATCGATCAACCCTCGCGATATTGAGGCAATCGACATCCTTAAGGATGCATCCGCAACAGCAATTTATGGTTCACGCGGTGCCAATGGTGTAGTAATTATTACTACTAAGGGTGGCAAGCCCGGTCGCTTCAGCCTTAACTATTCAGGATCTGTCACGACATCAACTATAGTGGACCGTCAAAAGTCAATGGACCCAGGAGAATTCGTTAACTTCCGTCGCTGGGCAGCTTACAACCTTGATCCGGAGACTTATGCTCATCCTGATAGCCCGACAAAGGAAAATGATATGATAATCTTTGATTCTCCTATTGATGGTCAGACCTCTCGCGACAACATTATGCGTGGATGGGCAACCGGCACTTGGAATCCAAATGCAATTGAGGAATATGATTGGACCGGGCTCTATACACAGACAGGTGTCACTCAGGAGCATACCCTTTCTGCATCAGGAGGTACGGAGAGGATGAACGCTTATGCATCTTTTGGCTACCTTGACAATCAGGGTACTCAGAAGGGCCAGTGGTTTAAGCGCTACACCGGCAAAGTTACAGTAAGCATCACACCTGTCAATTGGATGCAGATCGATGCAAGCATCAATGCTTCATGGCAAGATCAGGACTACGGTCTGTCTGGCACGAACGCACGCTCAAACTCAGTGCCTACAACTATTTATGAGGTAGCCAAGCAGTTCTATCGTTACGCTCCAATGTATGACGCAGAAGGCGACCGTATCATCCGACCGGGTGGCGAAGATGCTCTTTACACTATCATAGGCGAGCTTAATTATCAGACCTACAAGCGCCAGACATTCCGCGCTCTTGGTAACTTTGCAGCTACCTTGAAATTTGGGGAAATGTGGAAGCCTCTTGAAGGACTTACTTATAAGATCGGTTTTGGTCCTGACTACCGTCACTATCGTGCAGGATCTTGGATCAGCGGCGACTCTTCTTATAGAATCACTATGGATGGCGCTACCGGTAAGAACTCTGCAAGCCTTGCCAACCAGCAGTATTTCTCATGGACTCTTGATAACCTTATCAACTACAACCGCACATTTGCTGATGTGCACAACGTAGGATTGACTTTGCTGCAGACTTCATCGAAGTACAAATATGAGAATTCCTCAATGGGGATCAGCAATATTCCGAAAGATTCATATATGTGGAACAACATGGGTTCTGCTTCCATCACAGACACCAACAATGGCGCATCCATTGGTTCCGGACTTACAGAGACATCTCTTGAATCTTACATGATCCGCGTCAACTACGGCTATAATGACCGATATCTCTTGACTGCTTCAGGACGTTGGGATGGCGCTTCACAGCTTGCTCCGGGCCACAAGTGGGACTTCTTCCCCTCAATGGCACTTGCATGGCGTATTGATCAGGAAGAATTCATGAACCCTTACTACTGGCTCAACACCTTGAAGCTTCGTGCCGGAGTCGGTGTGACAGGTAATGCAGCTGTTCCTGCGTATAAGACAAAAGGAACAATCTCACAAATGTTCTTACCATTTGGTGATACTTCAACTCCCGCTTATTCAACTTCAGAGGATTATTACAATATCCACAATGCGTTGGCAAACCTTGATCTTGGCTGGGAAAAGACAACTCAATGGAACATCGGTCTTGATTTCGGTTTCCTTAACAACCGTATCGGTGGTGCCCTTGAATTCTACTGGTCGACAACCAACGACATCCTTATGGATATGAGCATCCCGACTCTTACCGGTTTTGGCTCAACTTATGCAAACATCGGCAAGGCATCCAATCATGGTGTCGAAGTTACTATCGATGCATTCCCCGTAATCGCAGGAGACTTCCAGTGGGAGACTAATTTCAATATGGCATTCCAAAAGAACAAGATCCTTGAACTTGCCAATGGAAAGGAAGACGATCTTGCCCACAACTGGTTTATTGGTCATGAAATCGGCGTTCTTTACGCATACGACAATCTTGGACTATGGCAAGATACTCCTGAAGACCGTGCAGAGATGGAGAAATGGAATGAGAAGGGATATAAGTTCACACCGGGTAATGTGCGTCCGAAAGACCAGGACGGAGACTACATGATGACAGATGCAGACCGCGTGATCATTGGCAACTCTAATCCACAGTGGACACTTGGCTGGAGCAACCACTTCACTTGGAAGGGAATCGAGCTTGGTTTCCAGATCATCAGCCGACTTGGCTATAAGGTAAATTGCGGCGCACAAGCAATGACAGCCCATGCAAACCAAAATAAGGTAGATTATTGGACACCGAATAACACCGGTGCATACTACCAGAAGCCTATACTTGCTCAGGCATCTGCAGGCGCAGGAGATAGCTTTGCAAGCCTTCTTGGCTATAGAAATGGCGGATTCGTGACAATGCGTGACATCTCACTTGGCTACAACTTCCCGAAAAACATCATTTCTAAGGCGACTTTGGATCATGCCAAGATTTATGTGCAATGCGTAAATCCGTTCCACTTCTATCAGGCTGTACCAGGCTATAACCTTGATGCATTTGGAAAAGACACCAGTGGGAATGCCATCAATACGACTTATTACAACCGCAGTTTCGTGTTCGGTCTTGAACTTGGTTTCTAAGCGACAACAATAATAAATAAACTAAGATAAAAATGAAACTATATAAATTTCTTGTAGGTGCAACTATGGCATGCGCGATTGTGTCGCTTCCATCATGTGCAGAAAGCTTCCTTGATGAGGAGCTTACCACTTCCTACAGTACCGACTATTTCAATACCCCAGAGGGCTTGGAACAGCTTACCATCTCTCTCTATGGAAATATCCGTTGGCATTTCGGTTATGAGTGGGCGTACGGTATCACTCTCTATGGTACGGATGAATTCACAATGGGCAACGACAATACCTCTGAACCATGGAATGCCTATAACAACAACCTTGGTCCTCTCAACTATACTCCAAATGTAGGAGCACCGAACTGGAACTGTCCTCCGACAGACGGCCTATGGAATGAGATGTATTATGGCATTGCATCCTGCAACACCATCATTGCAAAAGCAGATAAAGTATTAGAAGATGCGACCCTTCGCAATTGGTGTCTTGCCAATGCATACTTCTTGAGAGGCTACAACTATTATCGTCTGACAGCGCAGTATGGACACTGTGTGCTTCAGACAACTCCTACTGAAGGTGTGGTACGCAATTTTGAGGATTCAACACCTGAGGAATGCTGGGAGCAGTCGATCAGTGACTTGCGTATGGCCTACAACCTCTTTGCAGGAGAAGATGACCGTTTTGGCAAGGGTGTGACATGGTGTAAGTCGACAGCAGCTCACTGGCTTGCCAAGGCACTTCTTTTCCGAGTATCAGAACGTAATGATTCATGGAATGAGAAATACAAGAGTGCTGATATCGAGGAAGCAATCAAGATGTGTGACTACGCTATCGCTCAGCATCCTCTTGTAGACAACTACAGTGACCTTTATGCAAACTATACAGGAGTTAACTGTCCGATCGAGTCTACTTCTGAGATTATTATGGCTTCTCCATCCAATGCTACCAGCAATACAAAAGGACGTTACGGCAACCGTACACTCTATTATTTCCACAGCCAGTTTTCCAACTATTCAGGTGGATGGATTGCCCGTGGATACGTGACAGGTGGTAAGGATTTCCAGCGTTGTGTGCCTACTGAGTATACTTATGGCATCTACGACCACGTAGCAGATGCACGTCTTTGGAAGACATTCCGTACGGTAATGGGAGCCAATACAGACAAGAATGTTCCTGACCAGCCACAGCAGATTGAACTTGGCGACCCTGCTATCGTATTCATTCTTAATAAGAAGGATGATCATACCTATGATAACTATACCTTTGGTGCTCAGCAGCAGAACCCGACATTCCGTGATGCAGCCGGACGTCTGCCGGCATGGGGTAAGGGTGAGAATACTACGACAAGCGGTAAGTTCACAGAAAAGAAGAATCAGTGGGTACCTGTAGCCGGAATTCTCTATCAGAATGGCAAATGGGTTCGTGACGAGTTTAAGAGCCAACCACGCTGCAACATGTATGCTCATATAAATAAGACAACAGCGGGCGACGGCGCGAAGGATCAGGCTGACGATAGCTACCGTGACGTGACAATGTCACGTTCAGGTGAGACCTACCTGATGCGTGCAGAGCTTAAGGTGCGTAAAGGTGACTATGCAGGCGCGATGGCAGATATCAATGTAATCCGTAAGCGTGCAAGCTGGAAGGAAGGTGAGAACCGTTCATACTACATTGATGGTTCTGAGGCAGCCCGCACTCAGCCAGGTGCAAATGTTGAGAAACTTGACCAAACCCTTCTTACCATCAACACCTACTATCTGTCAAATCCTGAGCTTGAATGGACCACAGCTGCATCAGATCTCCAGCTTAAGTCATTCCCGGATAATCTTCCTGCAGAGGATGAGGCAGTACTTGCAACTCTCGGCGTAAGCGGTCAGTATGATAGAGCACTCCACTTCATTCTTAATGAACGCACCCGTGAGCTTATCGGCGAATGGCAGCGTTGGGAGACACTGAGCCGTACGAACACACTTGTTCTTCGCGGCAAGGCATTCAACCCGGATGCTACCGGCCTTACAAGCGGAAAGCATGAACTTCGCCCAATACCTCAGACATTCATCGATCAGCTGAGAAATAACGATGGCTCTAATCTTTCTGATGCTCAGCAGGCAGCTTGGCAGAACCCAGGATATTGATTTAGATTAGAATCACCATATTTTAAAAGCGCGACTCGAAAGGGTCGCGCTTTTTGTATTTTGGCATATTTTAACAGACTATAACAATTATTTTTGAAAAAAGTTTTAAAAAATATGAGAATTTTTTTGTGTGTTTCAAAAAAAAATCCTAATTTTGCTTTTGGAAAAAGCCATATAAAATATATCTATCTTCTACAGGGCCTATTGATAGGCTACTATATCTAAACTAACGACTATGAACGGATCTACTTCTTTTCAAGACTCAATATTGGGGATGCAGAGCAATTTGCTTTCATTCGCCCTTAAGCTGACTCTAAACAAGGAGGAGGCTGAAGATCTCGTGCAAGACACCACTCTTAAGGCTCTTAATAATGAGGACAAGTATGTCGCTAATGCCAATTTCAAGGGTTGGATGCTGACTATAATGCGCAATATTTTCATCAATAACTACAGAAAAAACACTCGGGAGAATACAGTGATTGATTCATCAGAGGATTGCTATCATTTGAATCTGTCGCAAGATTCCGGTATAGGCACCCCGGAGACGAGCTATGCGATGCAGGAGATTTATACTATACTTGCCGGGTTTGCTCCTGATTTCCGTAAGCCGTTTTCGATGCATGTTGCGGGATATAAGTATGAAGAGATCTCCGATAAGCTTAATATGCCGTTGGGGACTGTCAAATCGAGGATATTTTTCACTCGTAAGCGACTCAGGGAGATTCTCAAGGATTATAGATAAAAATTTAGCGTCAGCCTTATGGGTTGACGCTTTTTTGTTGCTTTTGGTGGGTGGTGAGGTAGGGTTTCAACAAATTAGTGGGATAATGGTTTAGTGTATTAACATAATGAAGGATATTTTAACATTTGTTGAAGATGTTGTAAGATAAGGGGATATGATAAAAATATGTCGAAGAACATAATTTTTTTTCAAAAACACTTGCGGAGGGAGAAAAAAAGTAGTAATTTTGCAACCGCAATCGGGAAACGAACGGTGAGCGGCTCAGATGAGCGAAGCCACTGCCCGGGGCAAGAAGACAGAGAACAATGACATGATGCCACAAGACAAGCAGCGCCGGTCGAGCAGACCGGGCGCAGCGAGAGACAAGGGAACACGAGGTAATTCTCGGGGTTCACGTCAACGAGATTCCAACCTTATACAAAGGAGGCCGGGGAAAACAAAACTTTGAAGATATATATAAGAATATATATAACTAACAACGGAGAGTTTGATCCTGGCTCAGGATG
>CAMWLX010000199.1 GCA_947175225.1 uncultured Porphyromonadaceae bacterium | reverse complement strand
GTTGAATATCTTACATTATAACAATCAGAAAGCACTTTTATTTCAGTCTGACCCTAATTTTTTCATCTCAGGTCGACAATCTCGACTTTAGGATACTTTGATTTCGGATAGACAAAGGTGGATTCAGGCAATTTCTGACCACTTTTCACTTGTGTTATAGACACCGTCATTTTCTGTCCTGAAGTGGGCACAATAACAAGTTTGGAAGGATAGACTGACCCATCAGGTATTGTCACATGAACGCTCTTATATCCCAATTGCTTTGATTTAGGTGTCAAAACAATCGTCCTGCTTCCTTTTGTTTGCCCTTTTGCATATGCAGCCGTAAAATTTGCAGAATAGGAGTTGACTATTGAAAGAGGATTAGCTTCTGCCACTTCTTGAGCAGTGGGGTACATGAGAGTAGTCTCAGCATTATTTGCATTGTATGTCCACATGCTCTTGCCATCATACCAAGTAGATGTTGAAGAAGTCTGCAAAGCAAACTTGTTGCCGGCAGCTTTTATTGTTCCAGAAACTTTCTTCGTGCCATAATCGAGTGTAAAGGATGCAGTAAGCCCTGAAGATCCATTTATTCCGGCTGCTGCCTTCTTTAGCAATCCATCAGCCGTCTCTGCTGCAGTGGCAGACATCGCCGCTCCAAGCATCACAACACCAAGTATCATCAATATTCTTCGTAACATATCTTCTGATTTTCCAAATTTCTATATATCTTTTTTCTTTGATCATCAGGCAAGTCCAAGGGTAGCCAAAAGATCCTCAAATGCCATAGCATCCATAAGCACACTCCTTGGCTTACCTCCGGTAGCGGGGCCAACCACTCCATATGCCTCAAGCTGATCCATGATTCTGCCGGCTCGGTTGTATCCAATCTCATAACGTCGTTGCACTGCAGAAGTGGATGCTGTTCCGCTCATTATGACCTGACGCCCAACCTCAGAGAAAAGTGGATCAAGTTTTCCGATGCTCGCAGTGTCTACATCTTGCGCTTCTCCATCCCCTCCTATCTGAGGCTCTGGAAGCATATATGCTCCCTGAGGATATGGCTGACGGGCTATGTAGTCGCATACTTTCTCCACTTCCGGAGTATCGACAAAAGCACACTGCACTCGGGTCATCTCCCCGTTGTTGCTTATGAGCATATCTCCCCTACCGATCAGTTGCTGAGCTCCTGTTGAGTCAAGGATTGTCTTAGAGTCTACTCCTGAACTTACCTTGAAAGCAATACGCACAGGGAAGTTGGCTTTGATCATACCTGTGATGACATTGGTAGAAGGTCGCTGAGTAGCTATAATCACATGTATTCCGACAGCGCGTGCAAGCTGAGCGAGACGTGCAATTGGAAGCTCCACCTCCTTGCCGGCTGTCATTATCAAATCGGCAAACTCATCGATGATGACTACAATATATGGCATAAAACGATGGCCTTCTTTTGGATCAAGCTTCTTAGCCTTGAATTTTTCATTGTATTCTGTCACCTGACGGACGAAAGCTTTTTCCAGCAACATATATCTTTCATCCATCTCGGCGCATAGCGAGCTAAGGGTAGCTACCACATTCTCCATATTTGTGATGATAGGCTGTGGAGCATCCGGAATTTTTGCCAGATAGTATTTTTCTATCTTAGCATAAAGAGAAAACTCAACCCTCTTTGGATCGACCATAACAAACTTCAATTCCTCCGGTCGCTTGGAATAGAGAAGAGATGTGACGATAGCATTCAGACCGACTGACTTACCCTGGCCGGTTGCGCCAGCGACAAGTAGATGAGGCATCTTTGCAAGGTCGGCAATGTATACTTCGTTCGAGATAGTCGATCCCAGTGCCACCGGGAGCTTAAACTTTGAGTTTTGATACACCTTCGATTGTATGATGGTTCGCATCGAAACTGTCTGGGCTTCCTTGTTGGCAACCTCTATACCGACTGTACCTTTGCCCGGTATAGGAGCAATTATTCGCACACCATTTGCTGCCAGTGAGAGAGCAAGGTCGTCAACAAGATTTCGTATCTTTGCAATCTTCACACCTGTGTCTGGACGTATTTCATAAAGGGTCACTGTTGGACCCACTGTAGCTTCGATACTTGTGATTGGAATGCCGAAATCAAGAAGTGTCTGCCTAATCTTCTCTTTATTTTCGAGCAGTTCATCGGCATCTACAGATATCTTGTCGGCTCCGGGCAACAAATATTCAGCTGGAGGGAATTTGTATTCATGAGTGTAGAAATTCTGTGTGTCAGACGTGCCTGTGTTTTGACTCCCTTTCTCAATCTGATTCACATTGACGGTCATCACATAGTCGGAATCTTTTTCTTCAGTTAAATCTTTTTCAACTGCTTCTTCTTTAACGTTAGTGTTTGAAGCTTCACGCTCAACACCACTGTTCTCATAACTGTCTTCTTCTTCAAGCTCAGCGACACTATGATTGGATACATTATCATATTGTTGAATTCTCTCTGAAGAGGAATTGTTTTCCATTCCTCCCATTACAATGTTTTCAGCCTTAGTTCTTGAAGCATTGTTTGAAGGCTGATGATCAATAGGATTTCTCTCACTGACGGAAGACTCTTTAACGTTTCCGGTATCTTTGACATCATTTTTAGGAGTATTATAAGGAGTCTTTGGATTGTCAATTGAGTCTCGCACTGGAGAAGTGCTCTCTTTATCGTCTTCATCCAATTTAGCCATTCCTCCGACGCCGGTCAAGTTGCTTTCATATGGATGTTCTTCAATTGGATCTTCAGAAATGGCAAGAGAGTTTGGATCATCCTGATATGTGTCAAATCTTGAATATGGTTCGTCTTCCTCATCAAGGTCTGGCATATCAAAGATGGTATCTGCGTCAGGATTAAATTCAACGTTTTCCTGTGGCTGATTGGGTCTCTTTTCTTCCTCCACGACTTCATTTTCAGCGTAGAGAGACACTGCGAGATTCGACTGCCGGTCTCTTTCTCTATGTTCTTCTTCCTTTCTCAATTCCGCCTCTTCAGCTTCGCGCTGGAGACGACGCTTTTCATCGTACTGGCGTTTTTTCTTAAGTATCCATTTTATGGCATCGCGCATACATATGACCACAAAAATTGAAATGAGCACAATAGAAATGATAAAGGCGCCACTCCATCCAATGTAGTTATATATTATCTCATTAATATATCTTCCATGAAAGCCTCCCCAGTTTACGTCGGTGTCGAGCCCAATAGAGACCATGCCGACTACTACACTCAGTGTGATAAAAGCTATCAGAGACTTTATGGTGAAATCAAGGGTCCGGAATTTTGGATATCCGATAAGAAGCTTAAGCGACATGCACAGGAGCCACACCACAATAACGATGGCTCCTACCCCGAATCCTTGGTTTATGATTAGCTCGGTGAGCCTTGCTCCCCCTTCTCCGGCATCATTCGCCACTTCGGTCTCCAGTCCGGTCACAGCAGAGGCGACTACGCTCTGATCAGCTATACAGGCACTGAAATAAGATGCGAATGCCACGGCAAACCAGAATCCCAGTCCGCCTAAAATTATGCCGAACACGGATCGAGTGACCACAGAGTCTTTCCACTCTTTCAAAGATCCCTTTAGAGTTGTCCACATCGAGATGGATGTCTCGTTTTTAGTCTTAGGATCCGCAGCGTTAGTTCCAGCCACAGTGGGGCGAGAAGACGAACCGGTGTTCTCTCCTCTGTTTGGTTTCGTTTTGCGCCTACGTCCTGAGCGGACCGGATCCTTTTGCGATAGTTGTTCATGCGCTGTGGGTTGTTCCTGGGCGACAGATCCAACTGTTTCTGATGATTCTACAGTCTCTTCGGTTGAAGATATTTCAGGTGCATAATTATGATATTGCTTCATATGAAGTGTGTCTCAAATTTGGTTTTGCAAGATGACTTTTTCAAATTTTCTCTATCTTTAGATATAGGAATGCAAAATTAGTAAAAAAAATCGGTAAAATATAAAAAAAAATTGTTAACTTCGCAGTTGGAATGAAACCTAAAAGAATCGCAGGACTTGCCATACTGGCACTTTTATGGGTATGGCTGTGTGTGGGGCTTCTCACTTCCGCCGATGGATTCAACCTGAAAAACATCCTGATAGCGGCTATGAGTGGCATCATCATTTTTGTGCCCCTTTATAAAAAATACTTCGGGGGCGAAAAGAAATAGCATGAAATGAAACAGGAATCTGTACAAACTCCACTCCTTGCTACCAAGATCACTGGATATGGTCTCTTGGACAGCATTTCGTCGCCGGCTGATCTACGCACTTTGCGTCTTGAGCAGCTGCCGGAGCTGTGCGCTGATATCCGGCGCTATCTGATCGACAATCTTGCTGTCAATCCAGGTCATTTTGCATCCAGCATGGGAGCAGTAGATATTATTGTGGCATTACATTATGTGTATGATACTCCTAACGACCATCTTTTTTGGGATGTCGGCCATCAAGCATATGCCCACAAAATTCTGACCGGCAGAAAAGAAGCTTTTGTCAATCAAAGGAAGAAGGGAGGAATCAGTGGGTTCCCCTCCCCTCTCGAATCAGAATATGACACATTTGTCACCGGGCATGCTTCCAACTCAATATCCGCTGCTTTAGGCAGAGCTATAGCCGACCGGAACACACCGGGCAAGGAGAAATGCAAGACTGTAGCTGTAATCGGAGATGCTTCCATAAGCGGAGGACTCGCATTTGAAGGACTCAATAACGTTGCAAACAATCCCAACAATCTTCTTATCATACTGAATGATAATGAAATGAGTATTGATGCAAATGTTGGAGGTCTTCATGCTTACCTTTCTGAACTTTCTACTTCAGCCGGCTACAACAAATGGCGTTCAAAGCTTTACAATGCGTTCCGTCGCAAAGGTGTCGTCACAGAAGCCGGGAAAGGGAGGATTCAGAGATTTGCAAACTCAGTCAAAAGTCTTGTAAGTGGCAAACAGAATATCTTCGAGGGTCTGAACATAAGATATTTTGGACCTTTCGATGGGCATGACGTCATTAAGATTGTCAAGATTCTCAACGACATCAAGGATATGGAGACTCCTCGTCTTCTGCATCTGCACACAGTGAAGGGCAAAGGATACAAGCCGGCTGAAGAGAATCCTGCTAAATGGCATGCTCCCGGTCTATTTGATCCTGAAACAGGTGAAAAAATATGCAACGACAGTAAGGATTCCCCACTTCCTTGGCAAGAAGTATTCGGTCGTACCCTTGTAGAACTTGCCAAGCAAGACGACCGGGTAATGGGAGTGACGGCTGCCATGCCGAGTGGGACTTCCATTTCAAGAATGTTGGCTGAATTCCCGACAAGGACATTTGATGTAGGCATATCGGAAGGTCATGCTGTTACCTTCTCGGCCGGCCTTGCAACAGGAGGGAAACGTCCGTTTACAGCCATATACTCTACATTCCTTCAGCGGGCTTACGACAATATTGTAAATGATGTCTGTATCCAGGGTCTCCCCGTCACTTTCTGCATCGACCGTGCCGGTATAGTAGGAGAAGATGGAGTGACTCATCATGGTCTTCTCGATATAGCTTACCTGAGATGTATTCCAAACATGAGGATAGCTGTCCCTTCTGATGAAGAGACTCTTCGCAATCTTATGCTGACTTCCCTACATTCTGATGGACCGTTGGCTATTCGTTATCCTCGCGGCAAAGCCACAACGAAAGATTGGCAGACAAAGATGAAGGTCATCGAAATAGGTAAGGGAAAAGTGGTGGAGGAGCAGAGTGGATCTGATATTGCCATCCTCACTATCGGGCCTCTTCTGCACGAAGCGAAAAAAGCGGTCGCCTCATTGAAAGCCAAGGGTATCAAAACCGATATATATGATATGATTTGGGTAAAACCCCTTGACGCTGAACTCCTTCGAAAAATTGCCTCTACTCATAGGCATATCGTCACAGTTGAAGATGGAGTGACAACTGGTGGTTTTGGTTCAGCTGTGACGGAATGGTGTAGAGACAATCATTTTGATGTTGATATTCACGTGCTTGGTGCTCCGGATTCTTGGGTTGCCCATGGCGCTATCGGTCAGTTGCGCAGCGATTGCGGATATGATAGTGAAGGAATTGAGGCTGAAATCACTTCAATAGCCGGAAGAAAATCATAATTCTGATTAATAAAAGATGAAAATCATAATAGCCGGTGCTGGCGAGGTGGGTACTCACCTCGCTAAAATGTTAAGTAATGAGAATCAGGACATTATTCTAATTGACAGTGACCAACAGAAACTCGATTCTCTTGATTCACACTATAATCTGATGACTTTGTGTGGCTCCACATCATCTTTCGCAGCCATGAGGCAAGCTGGCATCCAGAATGCCGATCTCTATATATCCGTCACTCCCTACGAGACTCGCAACATCGCTTCCTGCTCTATCGCCAAGAAACTTGGAGTCAGGAAGACAGTTGCCCGAATAGACAACTATGAGTTCATGAAGAAAGAAAATAAGATGATACTCAAGGAACTCGGTATAGACACTCTGATTTATCCTGAGTATCTTGCAGCTCAAGCAATCAATCTTGCACTTTCCCACAATTGGGCTCGCTATTGGGGCGAAATGGGTAATGGACAGCTTC
>CAMWLX010000198.1 GCA_947175225.1 uncultured Porphyromonadaceae bacterium | reverse complement strand
GAGTACCTGAAAGGAATGCGGGCATCGTGACTGATGAATGAAGCGGAAGATGCCGAAAAGATGGCGGAAGATTAATAAAAAGAATATTTATTTTAACTCTTCATTGTAAATTTTTTTTATTCGTAAATAAGTTTAAACAACTTCAATAGTAAAAAAGATTGGTAATAATTACTGCGGCTCAGCCCGGAGGGCTGCTAATCTTGTTAATCCCGAGCGTCAGCTCGTGGGGCAATTAATCATCACTCACGCTTCCAAAAATAAAAAAAATTCAAAATTTATAATTTCTAAATTCTTAATTATTCAAAAAAAATCACTATCTTTGTCCTCTATGAAGGATTTCACTGAAGAAGACATAGAGAGAATAGAGAATATGGCCGACAGCGAAGATGCTGCCGGCATTCGCCATGAAATTGCCGACCTCCACCCGGCCGACATTGCCGAACTTCTACGTAAGCTTAATATAAAGCAAGCCGAATTGCTCTTCAACCTTATAGATGATAAGGAAAAGAAGGCAGACGTGCTGATGGAACTCGATGAGGAAGACCGTAAGAAACTCATCGAGCATATGGAGCCTGAGCAGATCGGCGAGTTTATCGACGAACTTGACACCGATGATGCCGTCGACCTTATTCAGGAACTCGACGAGGAAGATCGTGAAGAGGTAATCCAGCATATCGACGACATGGAGCAGGCTGGCGATATCGTCGACCTCTTACAATACGATGAAGACACCGCCGGTGGTCTTATGGGCACCGAATATATTGCCGTCAACGAAAACTGGTCAATGCCGGAGTGCCTGAAGGAGATGCGTCGCCAAGCAGCTGATCTCGACGAGATATATTATGTCTATGTAGTAGACGACGACAATCGCCTGAAAGGTATCCTCCCTCTGAAGAAGATGATCACTGACCCTTCGGTGTCGAAGATAAAGCATGTGATGCAGACCGACCCTGTCAAGGTGCACACCGATACTCCTATCGATGAGGTGGCTATCGACTTTGAGAAATACGACCTTGTAGCGATGCCTGTAGTTGACTCCATCGGACGCCTTGCCGGACAAATCACTGTCGACGACATCATGGACGAGGTGCGCGAACAGTCGGAACGTGACTACCAGTTGGCATCAGGTATCTCCTCCGATGTTGATGTTGATGACTCGGTATTTGCCCAGACCAAGGCACGAATCCCATGGCTGCTTATTGGTATTATCGGTGGTATAATAAACTCAGTGATCCTTACCGGTTTTGAGGCACAGATAGCCGCTGTCACTGCCCTTGCCATCTTTATTCCCCTCATCGGTGGTACGGGTGGTAACGTAGGTGTGCAGGCATCCGCTATCGTCGTGCAAGGTCTTGCCAATGGCCGATTGGAAATCAAGGATGCTTGGAAGCAGATTGGTAGGGAAGTATTGATAGCTCTTCTAAATGCAGTTGTGATAAGCGGAGTGGTACTTATATATGTGCTCTTCACTCAGCCCCATATGTACGCCGTCTCCTTTGCAGTCGCGGCATCACTCTTCTGTGTGGTGATATTCGCTACAGTTTTCGGTACATTTGTGCCTCTTACCCTCGAGAGGATGAAAATCAACCCTGCCCTCGCTACAGGACCTTTCATACAGATTATGAACGACGTGGTAGGCCTACTTATCTATGTAGGAATGTCTACTTGGATGCTCAGCCTTTTCCCACTTGAGTAATTATAATTTAGATTATTTATAGGGCATATATGGCGTATAAGCCCTATAAATATTTAATTAAACCTGACGCCTGAACCCTGAAACCTTTTACAATGGCAAAAATAGTAGAGACTCCTCTGATGAAGCAATATTTCGAGATGAAGAAAAAGCATCCCGATGCCATATTGCTTTTCCGCGTAGGTGACTTTTATGAGACTTTCTCCGACGATGCAATAGAGGCAAGCTCTATACTTGGCATAACATTGACCAGGCGTGCCAATGGCTCTGCACAGTCGGTGGAACTTGCCGGATTCCCACATCATGCGCTCGACACCTATCTTCCGAAACTCGTCAGAGCTGGAAAGAGAGTGGCAATTTGTGAGCAACTTGAGGATCCTAAACTCACGAAAAAACTCGTGAAGCGTGGTATCACAGAGCTTGTTACTCCGGGTGTAAACACCAACGATGCTTCAATAGAAGGGGCGGAAAACAACTATCTTGCAGGAATACATTTCCAGCGGACGGGCAAAGGAAAAATAGTGAGAGCCGGCATTGCTTTTCTTGATATCACCACAGGTGAGTTTCTTGCTGCTGAGACCGATCCGGCTGAAATAGACAAACTTCTTTCAGCTTTCGCTCCAAAAGAACTTCTACGTATGAACGGCACCAAGGAACTCTGCAATGAAATCATCACTTGGAAATGCCCTGTCTTCGATATGGAAGATTGGGTTTATACGGAAGATTCTGCCCGTGAGCGTCTTCTTAAGCAATTCCAGACTGCCACTCTCAAGGGTTTTGGTCTTGATGATATGCCTCTTGCTCTCATTGCAGCCGGAAGTCTTCTCTATTATCTTGATATCACAGGGCATACGAATACATCGCATATTACGGTGCTTTCACGCATCGATAGCGAGAGATTCTTGCGCATGGATCCCTTCACTCTGCGTAATCTTGAACTTACATATTCTGCAAGTGGAGCGAAAGGTCTTACTCTTTTCGGTGTTCTCGATCATACCGTCACTCCCATGGGGGCGCGTCTGCTTTCTTCCAATTTAAGTTTTCCACTTCTTGATCCTCAAAAGATTAATGAGCGCCATGCGATGGTGGATTTCTTTTTCCGCGACACTGACCGCCGCGACTATACCCGCACATGCCTTCAGACGATAGGGGATATGCAGCGTATGATTGGAAAGACTTCCAACCGGCGTGCCCAACCTCGAGATCTTCTTTCGCTTGCTAATTCCATGGAAGGATGCATGCGCCTGAAAAAATCACTTGCAGGTGCTGACTGTCCTGAAATACTGAAAATTGCTGAGGAAATGCAACCCCTTGAGCAATATATAGGACTTATAAGGGCTACTATTGCTCCTGATGCCCCTGCCGTTTTCAGTAAAGGTGGTTCGATTGCTGCAGGTGTGTCGAAGGAACTTGATGAATACCGTGGTCTCCACGACAATGCGCGGGCTTCCCTCGATGCGATATGCGCCCGGGAGATAGAACGCACAGGCATTACGTCGCTAAAGATTAGCTACAACAATGTCTTTGGCTATTATATAGAGGTGCGCAATACGCATAAGGATAAGGTGCCGGCTGAATGGATAAGGAAGCAGACACTCGTCAATGCAGAGCGTTACATAACTGAAGAATTAAAGGATTTCGAACAGAAGATACTGACGGCTTCCGACCGTATCGGACAAATAGAAGGGGAGATTTATGCAAAACTCCTTGATCATCTTGCCCGGGCTTGTGCCCCGATGCAGAAGAGTGCCAATGCCGCTGCAGAGATTGACTTTCTATTGAGCATGGCGGATGCAGCTGCCGATAATGGTTATGTGCGTCCGATAGTGGATGATTCCACTTCTCTCGAGATTATAGAAGGGCGGCATCCTGTCATTGAAAAGCGTCTTCCACCTGGTGAACCTTATATTTCCAATACAGTCCGCCTTGACTGCGACCGGAATCAGATTTTGATGATCACAGGTCCGAATATGAGCGGTAAGTCAGCTTTGTTGCGTCAGACTGCCCTTATTGTGATAATGGCTCAAATGGGATCGTTTGTGCCTGCTGAGTCAGCTCGTATTGGCATCGTTGACAAGATTTTTACCCGTGTTGGTGCAAGCGACAATTTAGCTGCCGGGGAATCCACATTTATGGTGGAAATGAGTGAGGCTGCTTCCATACTAAATAATATGAGTGGTCGCTCTCTTATACTCTTCGATGAATTGGGACGTGGCACTTCCACCTACGATGGCATTTCCATAGCATGGTCGATTGTGGAGCATATCCATGAAAATGGACGTTGTGCGCCGAAAACACTTTTCGCCACTCATTATCATGAACTCAATGAAATGGAGAAATCCTTCAAGCGTATCCATAATTGGAGTGTTTCGGTTAAGGAAATCAAAGGAAAAGTGGTATTCCTTCGCAAACTTGTAAAGGGAGGGTCGGAACACTCTTTCGGTATTCATGTAGCGAAGTTGGCGGGTATGCCTCCTTCGATTGTGAAGCGAGCCGATCAGGTGCTTGAGCGTTTGGAATCAGCCGCTCGCAATTCCGACAATAAAGGAGTGGACAGCGTGGCAAAAGGAAAACTCGGCGAGATTGCCGGACAGCGCGACGGCTATCAGCTAAGCTTCTTCCAGCTCGATGATCCGATGCTAAGTCAAATCCGCGACCGCATCCTCACTCTTGACATCGACAATCTGACTCCCCTCCAATCCCTGACAGTGCTTCACGACCTAAAATCGCTCCTCACCGGAAAATAATAATTATTGTATAACGTCCTTAAGGTCCTTAAAGACCTTAAAGACCTTAAAGACCTTACCCATGACTAATTTCCTAATTTTACTCTTATCACTAATAAATTTTGTCGACACCCGTGTCGGCACTGCCGAAGCCACCACTATGACTGCCGGACTTTTCGGCAAAGGCTCTGAGGAGCACGGACAGACTGTGCCTGCAGTGTGTGTACCCCATGGTATGACCCTATGGACTCCTCAAACTCGCGACACAGAGGAAAAATGTATAGCACCATATTATTATGCCGATACTGACTTGCAAGGTTTCCGTGCGAGTCATTGGATATTCGGTGGCTGCACCCAAGACTATGGCAGTGTGTCGCTTGCTGCTCTTGGAGGGAAGTTGCGCACTTCTCCGCTATCTCGTGCTTCGCGGATTGACAGAGATTCAGAGATAGCACGTCCCGACTATTATTCCGTCTCGCTCCCTGACGAAGGCTTGAAAGCGGAGATGACAGGTCTTTCTCGCTCCGGTATCCTTCGCTTCACATACGATTCGGATGGGATAGGGCATCTTGTGGTCAATCCAAATACTGATGAAGGTGCGGGCTGGATAGAAATCGACACTCTGCGTCGTGAGATAAGGGGTTGCAACCCTGTTCACCGTATTTATCAGGGTTGGGGAGAACCGGCTGGTTTTTCTGGATGGTTTATTGTTCAATATCCGGAAGATCTTGATGTGATGTCTACCGGAGTCTTTCGTGGAGATGACGTATACGAGGGTTCTCTCAAAGCAGAGGGAGCTCCCGGCATAGGTGCATACGTATCTTTCAAGAGAAAGAAGGATGTTCCGGTGGATGTCAGGGTAGGGAATAGCTTTACTTCACTTGATGGCGCACGCCTAAATCTTGAAACAGAGCTGCGAGATTTGGATTTTGACGCAGTGCGTGCGGAAGTTTCTCAAATATGGGATTCTCATCTCGCTAAAATTGAGGTTGAGGGTGGCTCTGACGAGGATAAAGGAAAATTCTATGGCAGTCTTTATCGTGCCTCTCTTCTTCCTCGGGTAGTGAGCGACGTGGATGGAAGCTACGTTTCTTTTGCCGGAACAGGTGAAGTATTGAAGATGGAGCCTGGGCGCGACTATTACGATGACTATTCGATGTGGGATACCTATCGTGCTGAGCATCCTCTTATCACTATACTTGATCCAAAACGTAGTGCCGACATGATGTATTCTTTGGTGCTGAAGGCTCAGCAAGGTGGTTGGATGCCGATTTTCCCATGTTGGGGTAGCTATACAGCCGCTATGATTGGGGATCACTGCTCTGCTGCTATCGCGGATGCAGTGGCTAAGGGAGTGACAGATTTCCCGGTGGAGGAAGCATATTCATATCTTCGTAAA
The DNA here is from genome assembly GCA_947175225.1 of uncultured Porphyromonadaceae bacterium. Lineage (GTDB taxonomy): Bacteria > Bacteroidota > Bacteroidia > Bacteroidales > Muribaculaceae > Lepagella. The sequence continues at coordinate 789 of CAMWLX010000198.1, read as the reverse complement.
AATGCTTTTGAATCTCCTGCCACGAGGCAAGAATATGTAGATGGCAAAGGCCGCCGTGCGCTTGAGTCATATCTTAAATATGGATATGTGCCTCTTGAAGATGGGGTAGAGGATGCTTTCCATAAGAATGAGCAGACTTCACGCACTCTTGAGTATGCTTTTGATGATTTCGCCCTTTCGCGCTTAGCTCGTCATTTGGGGCATGACGAGGATGCAGAGATTCTTGAGAAGCGTTCTAAAAACTATCGGAATGTGATTGATCCAAAGTTAGGATATGCCAATGGTCGCCATGCAGATGGCACTTGGGCAGACAGTATAAATCCGTTCACATTTAATTCTTTTATTACGGAGGGAGCCCCTTGCCATTATACATGGTATGTTCCTCACGACCCGGAGGGGCTAATTGATATTCTTGGAGGAAAAGAAGTGGTGGAAGCCAAACTCGATTCCCTTTTCGAGATGAAAAGATATTGGCATGGCAATGAGCCTTGCCATCAGATAGTGTATCTATACAATGCAGTGGATCGTCCCGACAAGGCTGCCAAATGGATAAAGCATATAATGGACACTGAATATAAGGATATTCCGGGGGGATTAGCTGGTAACGACGATGCAGGCCAGATGTCGGCATGGTATGTCTTCTCCGCAATGGGTTTCTATCCCGTATGTCCCGGACTTCCGGAATATTGGGTGGGAGAGCCCCTCTTCGACAAAGTGACCATCTACACCACTCCCTCCTCAACCTTCACGATAGAAAAATCCCCCCCCCCCACCCGCCCCCACTTCAAA
>CAMWLX010000197.1 GCA_947175225.1 uncultured Porphyromonadaceae bacterium | reverse complement strand
AAGCCACCCTTATGCTCCTATGCAATCCTCACAATCCCGCCGGGCGTGTGTGGAGCAGCGATGAACTGACGCGCATTGCCGATATCTGCCGTCGTCACGACGTGACGGTGATTTCTGATGAGATTCATTGTGAGTTCGTCTTCGACGGCTATCATTATACTCCATTCGCGAATGTGGCAAAGGCTACCGGGTGCAAATCTGTAGTCTGCGTATCTCCCAGCAAGGCATTCAACATAGCCGGACTCCAAATAGCCAATATCATAGCTCCTGACGAAGACACTCGCGCCCGCATTGACAAAGCTATAAACATCAATGAGGTTTGCGATGTGAATCCTTTCGGAGTAATTGCAACTATTGCGGCATATAATGAAGGTGAGGAATGGCTCACGCAGCTTCTTGCATACATTAAAGGTAATTATGAATACATGAAGGAGTTTTGCGAAAAAAATCTCCCTGAATTTCCAATCGCAAAGCTTGAAGCCACCTACCTCGTCTGGATGGACTGTACGGCACTGGGCCTTAAATCTGAGACTCTCGAAGAGAAACTCATAGAAGATGTCAACCTTTGGCTAAATGCCGGCACAATGTATGGCACTATCGACGGCGAAGGCTACATGCGCTGGAACATTGCATGCCCCCGCTCCGTCCTCGACGATGGCCTCCACCGATTTCTGAATTTCGTAAAAGCGACTAAAGCTTAATATTAGTCTTATTAGACTAATTAGCCCTATTAGACCAATTAGACCAAAATCAAATGAGTTCAGCCTCCCCCATCGAAGCCTCAAAGCGCCACATAATTCTCGACGCGCTAAGAGGCTTTGCCCTTTTGGGCATTTGCATGGCAAACTTTCCGGAATTTTCCCTATATTCCTTTCTTCCTGTAGAAGCATCATCAATGATGCCAACCTCCGGGTGGGATTTGATCACAAAATATTTCCTAAGCATATTCGTCGACGGAAAATTCTACACCATCTTCTCCCTTCTTTTCGGCATCGGATTTTCGATAATAATATCCAATGTTACGAAAAGAGGAGGAAACGCCTACGTCATTTTCTATCGCCGTATGTTCGTGCTTCTAATCATTGGATTCCTGCATCTAATGTATATCTGGAGTGGCGACATACTGATGCTCTATGCCCTTATGGGGATGATTCTCCCTCTATTTATTAAGGTGTCAGATAAAATCTTGCTTTGGACAGCCGGTATTCTGCTTTTTCTCCCCGTCATCCTCGACTTTCTATTGGAAGCAATGGGAGTATCCCTGTCTGCACCAATAGTAGACTGGCAATGGCGTGAATGTGCCAAGGTAGGAATCACAGAGGATAATTTTGCATATTGGCTGCGCGACGCTCATTCATATCGGGAAGTTTTCGAATTCCTTATACAAGGTGCTATAGTAAGAATCCAGGAATTCGTGGATGGCCACCGATGGTTTAAGGTATTGGGTCTCTTCATGATCGGGCTATACATCGGACGCCACCGCCTATATGCCGACCTTGAGAAAAGAAAAGATCTGCTGCGCAAAGTAGCTGCTTGGGGTCTGACAATCGGACTTCCCTTATCCTGCTTATATGCCTGGGATTCCATGTCAGGACATCCCTTTGGCAACGGAGCCCACAGCCTGATATACTTCTTAAGTGTATATCTCACTGCTTTTGGATATATCGGAGCGATAGGTTTGCTTTATCTGAAGAATAAAGACGCTTCTTGCTGGAAGATCCTCGCATATCCCGGCAGAATGGCACTGACCAACTACATTGGCCAATCACTCTTAGGAATGCTTATCTACTACGGCACCGGCTTAGGCTTCGGAGCCAACACAGGCCTAATATATGTCGAGCTAATAGTATTATGTGTATTCACATTCCAAATATGCTTCAGCGCCCTATGGCTCCGCTACTTCCGCTTCGGTCCCCTCGAATGGCTCTGGCGCTGCCTAACCTACCTCCGACTCTTCCCCCTCCTCAAAAATTAATTAGTAGAATATTCCCTTTTATGTTCATATTTTAGACTCTAACATATCAGCTCGGAGAGCTGACATAATGCACAAACCCCGGACTTCAGTCCGGGGTATCCCCTGACAAAAGCTCAGTAGCCTCGGAGAGGCGCTTTGTGATATATTCAAAATTTTAAAATCCTTTTTGAATTGGGAAGTGATTTTTAGGACATTCATAAGGAATCAACAAAATTACGGAAATCATTGAGATCCAACACTTCGAGATCATCCGATTCCTCTGCCTCACGCATTGCCGCAAGAGTGGTCTTATTCGGTCTGTCAGCCACAAAAGCCATAAGGATACTTTCTACAAGATTGTTTAGACTTCTGTTATGACGTTTTGCCTCTATCTGAAGACGGGTCAGCAAATCCTCGCTTAAGCGAAAAGATGTCTGTTTTCTTACTGATAATGTATTCATATCTGCTATTATTTAGAATACAAATATAACACATTTGTATCGCATATACAAATAAACATTCAATTTTTTCACTCCATCATGCAAGGTTTTCATAATTCCTTATTTATTGAATAGAAGTTCGATCGAATATTGTTAAATTTATAAGAACCTATTCAATTATGAAAAAACTGATATTTGCAGGAATAGCTTGTCTGAGTCTTCTTTCTGCTTGTTCAAACGAAGCGGATATCCCGGAATACAACGACATCAAAAGCAATCCCGTAAAAGTAATATGGCCTGAAAATCCGCTCAAAGTGGTAGGAGAAAGCAATGCCCTGAAAGCAAATGAATTTGCCACAGAACTCTTCAAGAAAGCGTATGCAAAAGAAAGCGATAATGCCTGCATCTCGCCTACAAGCGTATTCCTCACTTTAGCCATGATGGCAAATGGCGACGAAGGCGATAGCCGCGACGAAATCCTGAATCTCCTCGGATATGGCGAGGGCTCAGATGCCCTGCATGACCTCAATGTCTATAGCAATGCGCTCCTTGTGGAAGTTCCAGACTTCAACGGAGATACCCAATGTGGCTTCACCAACTCCCTATGGCATAGTCCCGACTTTAGTCTGCTCCCCTCTTTTGTCAACGATCTAAAAGAGATCTTCGGAGCGTCCGATGTCAACATCTGGCTTGGAGACCTTGCCGGACAAAAAGCATTGAATCGTTTTGTAGAGGATAATACACGAGGCATGATAAAAGATTTCCTGAAGGAGCCGATGGAGATTGATCTTGGAATACTAAATACCACATACTTCAAAGGCACATGGAAGCAGAAATTCGACGAGAAACATACGGAAAAAAGTAAATTTCAAAACCTTGACGGCTCGCAAGTTAAGACCAATTTCATGACTCTCACTGACATGATGGCATATTCGTATGCCGAGGATGTGACTGCGGTCATGCTCCCTTATGCCGGAGACCGCTACATGATGACAGTGATTATGCCCGACGAGGGTATCGAGTTCAATGACTTCCTACTGAGTTTTGATAGCGAGAAGATCAGCAAAATCTCCTCATCATTCAGATCGGGAAGGATAAAACTAAGACTCCCTAAGTTTGAGCAAGAAAGCAACGCTAATATAATAAATATCCTTCGGGAAATGGGTCTTGAGGAAACAATATTTCCCGGTATTAACCGAGCTGCCTCTCATCCTATTGAGCTGTGCGCTTTCCAGCATGCAGTGAAGATCATAGTAAATGAAAACGGCACCGAAGGGGGAGCCGCAAGTCTGGGTGGATTTTTCACAACCTCCGTGCCTAACATCGACGCGATGCCTATTGAGCCAATATTTTTCGACCGTCCATTCATATACATGATAAGAGATACCATCTCCGGCACAATCCTATTCATGGGAGCCGTAACTTCATTTTAACATCTGATAAATTGGCAGATAGCAACGACATAGAATCAGGCATCGCCAGCCTTATACGCAATGGCGATTCCTCGGCTTCAAAAGCTCTCTATTGTGCATACGCCCGGTATCTTACCGGCGTATGTACGCGCTATCTGTCTAATCCTGACGATGTGAAGGATGTTCTTCACGACAGTTTCCTTCATATATTTGGCTCCATGTCTTCTTTTGAATATAGGGGATCCGGCTCACTTAAGGCTTGGCTAACAAAGATCGTCATCAACGAATCCCTTCAATTCATCCGCAAGGAATACAGGTCTGAAATCCTATTATCTTCACTGAAGGCTGAAGAAAACGTAGATGATGAGCCTCCCCAACTGGAAGGACTCTCAATGGAAGTGCTCCACAAATTGATCTGTGAGCTTCCGCCAGGTTATCGCACTGTATTCAATCTATATGTATTTGAGGAGAAGTCTCACAAGGAAATTGCTTCCATCCTCAATATAAAAGAAGCTTCTTCCGCTTCGCAATTCCACAGAGCGAAAGCTCTTCTGGCAGCAAAAATTAAAGAATTTCAATCAAACCGCCCCAAAATATGAAAGATAAATGGTTAGATGAAATACGCGAAAGTCTGTCCGATTTCGAGATGGACGCGCCTGAAGGCCTTTGGGAAAGTCTTGGGGCAGAGCAGCCTGTGTCCAAAATATCGTGGCGCAGACGTTGGATTATCGCAGCTGCAGTAATTTCCATATTCATGATCGGCTCCGGTATAATTTTTTGGGTTCTTCAGACAAGGCCTATAGAGATTAGTGATATCAAATATGCCATGACCAATGGCATTCCAAATATCACCCAACCTGAAAGTAATTCCACAGACAAACAAGAAACGACATCAAAATTAAAAGAAAATCCCTATTTGAATCTTAATCAATCTCAAAAAATCATCACCCGGAATGATCCTGAAAAAACAACACAAACTCCTGATATTTACGTGCTAAACGCAGAGCCTGCATTGTCTCCAGTGGATACGGTTCAAAAAGAGCAAGTCACGCCCAACGATCAGGTAATAAATTCGACTGATAAAACAAAAAAGGAAAAAGAAGCTGTATCAGGTAGTAAAAAAACCTTCTACGCCAACAGATCTTCTAAAATCAATAATAGAAAAAGTGACTATTCCGATAAATTTGCAATAAATATATCAGCCTCAGGAATAGGGAATGCTTCTGAAGGTAGAAACTTCCGGATGCCGGGACAAAACGGCAATGATTTATTTCTGGGAAGCAGTCTTGTGGATACTAAAATCCAACACCACATGCCATTCCGATTTGGATTGACACTGCAATATAATATCACGGAAAAAATAGCAATTGAGAGTGGTCTGGTCTATTCAGCAATCGGATCTGACATATCTATAAGCCAAGACAAATATCAGTCTGCAGCTACCAGAAGAATGCATTATGTCGGAATTCCACTCAACGTGAAATTCTCGGCATGGTCATGGAAACTAATCAACGTGTATCTTTCCGCAGGCCTAACCGGAGAAAAATGCATAAGCAACAAATTTGAAGCTAAATCAATATCTGATGCACTTCCTCTTGATAATATGGCTCAACAGACAGACAAACCCTTCCAATGTTCGGCAAATGCAGCTGCAGGTATTCAGCTAAGCCCTATCCCAAATATCAGCATATTCGCCGAACCCGGAGTAAGCTACTATTTCAACGACGGCACAAATATCCAAACAATCTACAAAGACTATCCCTGCAACTTCAATCTAAACCTCGGTATCCGCTTCACCCTTAATCATAGATAATAGGGACCCCCAACATAATGCGCAGCCCATTATGCATTATGCATTATGCATTAACGTGGAGGATAACTCCCCGAAAATGTATCTGCTGCCGCCATCGAAGCATCCCCTGTCTTCAGGCCCTTTGAGAGCCAATGCACTCGCCATTCGCTTCGGCCATGGTTGAAAGCATCAGGTATTTCGTAGCCGTATGCCTGCTTCTGGATATAATCATCCCCTATCTTAGATGCCGCATTAATAGCATTCTCAATATCGCCCGGCTCAATCGATCCGAACATCTCATTATCAGTATGCCCCCACACTCCGGCATAGTAGTCTGCCTGCAGCTCAAGGCATACACTAATCTTATTAGCCTCTTTCTCCGGAAGCCGAGCCATAGCAGAGTGAGCCTTGTTGAGAGTACCAAGCAGATTCTGCACATGATGCCCCACCTCATGAGCTATCACGTAGGCATAACAGAAATCTCCTGATGCACCAATCTGACTTTGCATCGACTTGAAGAAATCAAGATCAATATAGACAGTCTCGTCTGCAGAGCAATAGAAAGGACCCATCTGTGCAGTCCCCTGTCCACATCCCGTCTGGATAGAACCGCTATAGACCACCATCTGCGGAGCCTTATACTCACCCCATCCCTGCTCACGAAACACCTTGGTCCATACATCCTCCGTGCCGGCAAGCACTTTCGATGAAAGATCATAGAGCCGCTGATCCTCAGCATCAAGCTGCACAGCCTGCTGAGTCTGCGTGCCACCTTCCTGCTGCATTGCATTGAAGACAGACTGAGCCACATCTCCCACACTGCCCCCTGACATAAACGTTATGACAGCCGCAATTATAACTCCGATGATACCTCCTCCGATACCAATTGCCTTTCCCGACACTCCGCGGCGATCCTGGATATTGCCGCTGTTTCTTCTTCCGTCAAGTCTCATTATATATAGTTTATTCGTTTAAAATCATTTGTCTTTGGGTGACTGCAAAATTACAATAAATTTCCCTATTCAACAAATTAATCCCCACACATACATATAC
>CAMWLX010000196.1 GCA_947175225.1 uncultured Porphyromonadaceae bacterium | reverse complement strand
CTCGAAAACCTGACGAAATATTAATAAAAAAATAAGTTTAAACAACTTCATTTTTTGCTTTGATGACCTCTGAGCCTTCCATCCCTACAAGGCTATCTGAAGTGCTATTGATCCGAAGCTCCGACGGCTAAAAAGAAGCAATCGCCACCATAGACGAGCCGGTGCCAGGATAAGACTTTGTATCCGTGGGTCAATCCGCCGGACTGCCTCCCAATGCCGACAGTCGTTGCTGCCATAAAGCACTGCATAGGCAGGCGATTGAGAAAGTCCGTGCAATTTGATCGAGCGGATCGATTGAGGAGCAGCATGGCGGCGTGACAGGCTGTCGGATGCGAACGCCATCGGACGTGTCAATAATATCCAAGGCATATCCAATGACTCTGCCACGCCACTCACTTCTTCTGCGTCCATTCCGTCGGGGAGAGCAACTTCTTCATCAGAAGAAGGATAGTCTTCAGACGGATGCCGATATTTATAAGGGAGAGATATGGGCAGGTAGCCCTCCCCTATTTTTATCCAGTCTGCTATCCAATCCAAGGGATCAGTGGCTTCATCTACATCATTGCCAAGCGCAAGCATTGCCTCACACGGAAATTCCGGCACATGACCGTATATATCTGCATAAGAGGCATAATCAGGCGTAGGCGCAATCTTCGACGACACCCGATAACCGGTCCGCTCATTGCCTACCATCTCATAATACTTCTCGGGGGCTGCCACGGATGCTTTTATGGCAGATGTGGATAAGAATCCTAAGCGTATGCCGGTAGTATTTCCTCCGATTGCGGAGCGTACACTTCCGATGCTTCCATGCATCTCCTTCGGGTCCGGTATGTAGAGGGGATAACTGATGAAGGTCCTGATGGAATGACCTGTGGGGAAATCATCGTCGGGGGTAATATTGAGGCGATGGGGACGGACAGGGAAACGGATGGCGAGGGTGAGAGTGTCTTCTGTGACACTGTAAGCCGTTATCTCAGGGTGAGGGGGGTAGTCGCAAGGGAGGGCGATGGCTTGTGGAGAGGGAAATGAGAGTGAGCCATCGGGCATCATAGTCATCGTATAGAAACGGAATGGGAGTAGGAATAGACCTTGACGACGTAAGTCTGTAGAGAGATCAAGAAGGATTTCAGCACTCTTCCGGACTATGGCTTGTGTCAGACGCTCTGCCGTCGCCGGATCCACACGAGATATTTCCCCGGTCAGAAGAAGATTGGCTTTTTCTTTGTCGCCTGCTTGCAGTGGTAGGCGGATGTTTGCTGTCGGATAAGTTCCTGCAAGAATCAGTTTTCCGCTTACATTTGTATTCAGGCCTGACCCATACTCCGGCGCTCTCCGCCATGCCCTTTCCTTTATATACCAAATGCTTTCTATTTCCCCATCCCGACAAGTGAAATCATTGGCGTTAGGATCTTTTGCTATTAATGGAATTATCATAATTCTATAATTTTAATGATAGATTATTGCTCGGGCTGTGGAAGGAGCGAGGAAGAATTCAGGGGCCCCGGAATAGATCGCCATAGCTACAACTTTAATTTTGGGATCGGCGGGATATTGTCGACGCAATTCCTGATAGCGTTCATATAGGGCAAGGTACATACGTTGCCGCTCCGGATGCATCCCGGAGATGGAGTCGGGATTTTTCTCAATTCGCGACATGACATCGCGTGCGCGTTCCGGGTCTACCCAAAAGCGGGAAGAAGGGGTCTTTACTACCTTGCTGATCACTTCGTCACATGTGGAATAGACACCCTGATTGAAAAATGCCTTTCGGAGTTCGTCATTTCTTTCAGCGAAACAGTCGCTGACACTGCCTTTCTTTTTCATATGCATTGCTTATTATTTATTTATTTCTACAAAATTAGTATACAACTTTGCATATATCAAATAAGCAATGTTAAAAATTGTAAACAGACTGCCCAAATCAGGCACTGTTAAGATAAAAAAGCGAGCTCCCGCTGACTGCCTCAGCGGGAGCTCTTTGTTCGTAAAATAGCTGCTAAAGCTACTTTAGCCATCATCAAAATTCGACAAGGATTCTGAAGACATCACCTCTATGCTCATTCCAGTAGGAGAGAATTTCGGCAGCTTGTTCCGGGCGCACTATGGCAGAGATAAGGGCATCCACAGGGCAAGTACCTCGCTTCATATATTCTTTTACAGCCTTGAAGTCTTCGGGGAGGGCGTTGCGTGAACCTCGTATGTCAAGTTCTTTCTGCACGAACAGTTTAGTCTGGAATGTCACAGGGACAGGGGAATATCCTATGCAGACAACACGACCGGCAAACGACACTTCATTGACAGCGAGATTGTAGGTAAATGGCGCCCCAACTGCCTCTATCACAACGTCAGGACCATCTCCACCAGTGATTTCCATCAGTCGGTCATGGAAATCTTCCTTCGTTGAGTCAAGACCATATGCAGCCCCGAGATGCTTTGCAAGTTCGAGCTTTTTCTCGTCGAGATCTACTGCTATCACCTTTGCTCCACGCAATGCAGCTCTGACAATAGCACCTAAGCCAATCATGCCGCATCCGATCACCATCACAGTGTCGATGTCTGTCACTTCCCCACGAGCTACGGCATGGAAACCTACACTCATCGGTTCGATAAGGGCACATTCCTTGACGCTCAGACCTTCAGCCTCAACTACTTTTTCCCAAGGCACAGCAATATACTCTTGCATCGCACCATGACGCTGCACTCCAAGAGTCTGATTGTCGCGGCAGGTATTCGGACGGCGGCGACGGCAAGATGGACACTTGCCACAAGCCGTATAGGGATTGACAGTGACGTGCATACCCTTATGGAAAAGATCCTTAGGAACATCAGCACCTATCTCCTCTACAATTGCACCTATCTCATGGCCGGGCACGACCGGGGAGATGGCAAGGGCATTCTTGCCGAGATACGTATTGAGGTCGCTGCCGCAAAAGCCGACATAGCCGACTTTCAAAAGCACTTCGTTGGGCTTGGGCATAGGCTTCTCGCACTCCACTATGCTGACCTGCTCAACATCTTCAATCAGTATTTTTTTCATCTTTTATTATTCTATTTTTATAAGTCTTATAAATCTTATAATTATTCCGACATATTCTTTATGTATGGCAGTTCGGGAAGCTCCTCAAAGCAGTAGAAGCGACGGGCATTTTCTCCGAGAAAGAGTCGTTTTTCTGTGTCGCTGAGGCGATCGGTCTTCAAGATGAAGTCGTAGCTCATGCGATAGGTGATGGCAGTAATGGTGCGCGGATAGTCGCTGCCCCACATCAATTTTTCCATGCCTACAAGGTCAGCAGCTTCCTTTATTGCATCTACGGCTCCATTGAAGGGATAAAATTCAGAATTGAATAGCCAAGTGATGCCGCCGGATTCGATCATGACATTGGGATGGCGTGCGAGCTTTATCTGCTCCTGCCAGCCGGGAGATGTCACCATGCCGAAATGCCCTATTGCAATCTTCAAGCCGGGGCATGCAGCAATCACATCTTCCATCTCCTTCACTTGCAAGTCGCCGTCTGCAAGAGTGATGGAAAGGATAATGCCGTTCTTTTCCATCAGCCGGAACATTTCAAGCATTTCCCCTGAATTAAGCCATATGCGAGCATCTCCTTCAAGTGGAAGACGATGAGCCGGGATGGCTATTGCTTTGAAACCCTTGCCAATCAATTTCTCAGCCTCGTGCAGGAAACCGGGACGCAAGTAATCGCACATGCCGCAACAGAGTAACCGGTCGGGATAGCGTGTCTGGACATCTTCAAGGTAGGCATTCTGGTTGCCATCAATAAATTCTTGGGTTACGATGGCAGCTGCCACCTGAGCATAGTCCATATTGGAGAGAAATACTTCGGCACTGTTGCGGCCATCGATCATGAATGGGGGGAGCATCTGGCGCTCCTCTCCGAAGAAGTCGGCACGGCCATTTTTCAATTGGCGCACACGTCCCCCACCGGGAAGCTCAGCATACTGCTGAAGCCAAAGATGCGCATGAGCATCAATTATAGTAATCATTTTTATAAATAATTATGAATTTTTCCAGCTGACACGCTGCTGTTCACCGATTATCTCCTTAACTTTCATGATCAACTCTTCCGGCGCCTTTTCGGCGACGTAGGCGATGTTGCGGCGGACATTGTCGGGATTAGCGGAACTGAATAGGGTTGAGGCAATCCGCGGATTGTCTACGGAATATTGGATGGCAAGCTTTTCGATTGGATAGCCCACTTCATTGCAATATTCGGCAGCACGTCGGCAAGCTTCTACAAGTGGTTTCGGAGCGGGATGCCAATCAGGAACTCCCCTATTTGAAAGAAGACCCATCGAAAGAGGAGATGCATTGATCACCCCAATTCCTCTCTCCTCGAAGAAGGGAAGGAAATCGATGAGCTTGTCATCGTTAAGGCAATAATGGCAGAAATTGAGTACACTTTCTACTGTCCCCTCCTCTGAATGTTCAATCACCCACTTTAAGTTTTCGAGTTGAAGGTCTGTGATTCCAACATGGCCTACGACACCCTTTTCGCGGAGTTCGACAAGAGCCGGAAGAGTCTCATCTACCACCTGCTTGAGGTCGGCAAACTCAATGTCGTGGACATTGATAAGGTCGATATACTCGATACCTAGACGATCCATGCTTTCATAGACACTTTCCTGCGCACGACATCCGGAATAGTCCCAAGTGTTGACTCCATCTTTACCGTAGCGCCCCACTTTAGTGGATAGATAATATTTCCGGCGAGGTATTCCGCGCAAGGCTTTTCCCAATACGGTCTCTGCCTTATAGTGACCATAATATGGCGAAACGTCAATGAAATTTATGCCCCCCTCGATGGCAGCATATACAGCCTCGATAGCCTTTCCCTCGTCGATAGCCCTGAAGACACCCCCGAGAGAAGAAGCCCCGAAACTTAGTTGCGACACCTTCATACCGGTCTTCCCGATTTCTCTGTATTCCATGATAAGATCTAATTTGATAAATAAAAGAGCTACAGCAGCAATGATTATAGCTGCTTTAGCTCTGCAAAATTAGTGAATAATTGGGAAAAAACAAAATTATAATGGCCAGAGAGGTCGCCCGACGGGTGCCCGGGGATGGCTGGTGGTAGCAGCGAGTTGCCGAAGCGAGGCAAGGGCAGCTACATTCCTCTCTTCCCAGACATCGGCAGCCGCCGCTACGATGACAGCAGTGCGGTCTGCCATGACAGCTGCCACCAAGCACTCATGGATCTTCTCCTTGATAAAGACCATTGTGTCTTCAGGAAGCGGAAAGAGAAACCGGAATTGCCAAGAATCAGGACTCAGCAGAGAGTTGGAATAGGAAAGATGCTCTTCCGGGTGAAGGATCTTGAGCAGCGAGAGACGAATCTCTGCTATTTGAATTCCAATGATGCGCCATACTCTCTCTATATTCCCATCTTCGCAGATGTCTGCCATCTCATGGCGGCGATGCCGGTTAAGCTCCGGATGCAGTTCAGATTCGAGCCACGCTGCACTGCGGATATCGGCCAACACTTCTTTAGATTTAATACTAATAAACATAAATTGTCAGAACTACGCGGTTGCCGGTAAATTTCAAGATTCGACAGGAGTTGACTCAGGGTCACGATTCTCCAGGTCAGGGAAACGTGATGGTTTCTTGCGTTTGCAGAGAGATTCGCGGAGCATCTCGAGGCTGGTTTCAGCAAGCCGTTTGTAGTCTTCAGTATCGGTCTTGTTGGTGATCATAAACCATTCAGATGTCACAAAAGCCACAATATACTGGTGGATAGCAGCAATGATAGAGTCTGTAGCGGCACTGTTGAAGTTGTCGGGCATCTGGAGCAAGAGTGGCACGGAAGTCGCATCTACTTTCAATGCATTGTCGCCTTTCACTGCATTGCTATTCAGCACTTCGGAAAGCTCCGCTTTTACCTTTGCGAGTGCATTTCCGATGCTTCGCATGATCTGGTTGAGATTTTCGTCATCATTGTTGGCCTGCATTAGAGCCACTTGGCGATAGTTTTTGCCGTCGCTACGGCTGCGGCCTGTAAGATAGGTCTTGTTTTGGATATCATAGACGAGCTCTTGGATATCGATGTTTACTGTTATTAGCATATGAATTTTGAATTTTTAATTTTTTTCTCTTGATTGCTCATGGCTTCTCATGACTTTCCATGATTTTCCATGGCTTCTCATGTCTCAATCGTTAAGAATTACTCTTTTTGGGGCGGGATGATGGTAGAGGATGGATTGGAGCTTGCAGGCATATTCGTCGCGGCGGGAGAATGAGCCGGCGGCACGCTGTGGGCTGACTATCTCTTGCCATAAAGCAAGGACATGGGATGTGAGCATGTTTTCGGTGGTCTTTTCCAGACTTGCCACGTCGCTGCCATCCGGTATGGATAGCGACAATGAAAGTGCATCGTCGGTATTGGCAGCCTGTTTCAAGAAGGGGCGACAAAGATCGATGGCATGCATGGCGGCTTCGTCGAAGAAGGAATGAAATAGCGATTTGTCTGCTTCTGAGAGGGCAAGGCGGTCGTAGTCCCGGTCTTGAGGAGAGCGGCTACCTTGCCATTCCGTACGTTTTGCAACCTGGCTGAATACGGTTGTGCGGTGGATCTTAATTGTTGTTTCCATAATTTTGCTTGTCGATTACGCCTGCAAAATTACAACCTCCCTCCCTCCTCCCTCCCTTATCTTAATAA
>CAMWLX010000195.1 GCA_947175225.1 uncultured Porphyromonadaceae bacterium | reverse complement strand
TTTAACTCTTCATTGTATATTTTTCAATTCGTAAATAAGTTTAAACAACTTCAATAAGTCGAAACAACTTCAATATGCAGAAAGATATAATATCAGATGAACAATTGATTGAGATGATGCTCGAGGAAGATGAACGCCGCTCGCGTGCAATGTCTACCCCGTACGATCCGGTGTCGGGCAATCTGAGTCCCGGCACTCGCTTCTCTATTTATATCCCCGAGCTCGAACCATCCGAAATCCGCATCCCGGTCGCCATGAGGGAATTGCCTGAAGTCAAGATGCTCTTGGATGGCAAAAGCCTGACGGATGCATTTCCGGGTTCTTTAGAAAATGCGCGTCAACGTTGGTTTGAACTCCGTTGCCGCTACGATTTCCCTTTTTGGGCATTCAAATGCATCAAGATAAAGCAGAAGAATGGAGGTGGACTCGACATCCCATTCCTTCTCAATGCTCCGCAGCGCAAGCTGATCAGAGAGTTTGAAAAGATGCGTGAAGCTGAAAAGCCGATACGCATCGTTCTCGTGAAGGCACGACAATGGGGAGGAAGCACTGCGACACAAATTTATATGCTCTGGATACAGTTAATGCGTAAGATGGGCTTCAATTCGCTGATTGTAGCCCATCAGAATTCAGGCACGGATGAGGTGATAGCTATGGCAAAGACAGCTCTCGACTGCTATCCACGTATATTGCTTTCAGATCCTTCCGACCCCATGCCCCGGAAAGAGAAGGTATATGTCAATGCCGGCATGAGCCGTTGTGCGATTAAGATACCGCGCCGTAATTTCCGTATCAAGGCAGGAAGTGCCGAACGTCCTGACTCAAGCCGAGGTGGCGACTATGCGCTGGTGCATCTGACGGAGGTGGGGCTTTGGAGAAAGACGCTTGGTAAAAGTCCGTCGGATATCATTCGTGCGGCTACTTCCGGGGTGCTGCTTCATCCTGAGACGATGATTGTGATGGAATCGACTGCTAATGGTGTCGGCACATTCTTCCATAAGGAATATCTGGCTGCAAAACGTGGCACTTCACTCTATCATCCCGTGTTCGTAGCCTGGTATGAGATAGAGCAATATGCCCTTGCGGTTGATGACCGCCGGGCAATGGCTGAGAGGATAGTGAAAAATCGCCGATCCGATTTCTCTGACGATAATAGAGTGGCAACCGGTCGGTATATTTGGAATCTATGGGAGGCCGGTGCGTCTTTGGATGCCATAAATTGGTATGAGAAATGTCGAGGTGGCACCGACAATACCGATGCGATGATGTCAGAGTTTCCGAGCAATGATCTTGAGGCTTTCGTCAGCAGTGGGGCTAATGTCTTCAACCGCAGTAAGGCATTGGAACTCAGAAAGCGATGTATGCCGCCAAGGTTTAGTGGTGAATTGATGGGACGCGCTGATTATGGCGAACTTGCTTTGGAAGGGATCACATTTGAACCCGATCCTAATGGAAGGCTGAAGATCTGGGACATGCCGGAAGTTAAGAACGGGCAACCGGTAGCGATGCGCGACCGGTATGTGACGGTAGTAGATGTCGGAGGGCGCAGCATGAAGGCAGACTGGAGTGTGATTGCAGTGTTCGATCGTATAAGGATGATGCGTCAAGCCGGACCTGCGGTGGCTGCGCAGTGGCGTGGCCACTGCGACATGGATAAGCTGGCTTGGAATGCTGCAAGGATTGCGCGTTGGTATGGGGATGCATTGCTTGTCATAGAGTCTAATACGTTGGAAACTCGCGATCGAGACCGGTATGTAGATGGCGACCAGTCGATGTTCATACTAAATCAGTTGCGTGAGTGCTATCCCAACTTGTATGCGCGTCGTCAAAGCCCGGAAGACATCATTGAAGGAAGGCCCAGGAAATATGGTTTCCACACCAATACTGCCACAAAACCGATGATTATATCAAATCTTGTGCGTGTAGTGCGCGAAGGTCTCTACATAGAGCGGGATGAAGGATGCATCGATGAGTATCTGACTTATGAACGAAGGCCGAACGGAAGCTATGGGGCGGTCGCCGGAAAACACGATGATATGCTAATGACCCGGGCCATCGGACTCCATATCATCTTCAACGAAATGACCATACCATGCACTCCCATTGGCCATACCTGTCATGGCCCTCTCCGACGCATCGCTCAGCCTTCACTTTTCTAAGCCGAATTCAGTTGGAAGTTTTTGGAGTCGGAGTTGTCGGGCTTCCCTTTTGAGGCTTCTTTGTCGCAACCACTTTCACCAGCGTAAAAGACACAAGCGCACAGATGCATATCGGTAAGATATACTCCGTAGCCCCGGTCATCTCCGAAATCAAAAATATCGACATGACAGGGGCTTTGATAATCCCGGCAAAGGCTCCTCCCATAGCTATCATAGCGCAGAGCGGCGCCGGAAGATCTATCCCAAACCAATGTCTCACTAACAATGCGAACAATGTCCCGGCAACAGCACCGGCAAATAATGTGGGGGCAAACGAACCGGCCACGCCACCTGCACTGTTGCTACAGACCGTAGCCAGAGCCTTCAACACAAGCAATAATGCCAACACAACAATAAACCTGACAGTATCCGGAGTTTCATCAAGCGGACCTCCTGCCAATATATCATTGTAATTGCCGTTGATGAGCTTCGTCATCTCGGGATATCCTTCGCCATACATCGACGGGAACATCAGAAGGATGATGCCTGCTATCAATCCGCCGCTTACCCACGACACCCATTGATGCTCCCGGCTATTGAAGAATTTCTGCATCGTGGCTGTAATCCAATTATACAGCATGCTGTATAGTCCGCAGAATAATCCTAAAAGTATCACCCAATGGATGGGAAGCGTATGGGTCTCTCCTAAAGAGTAGGGCAGGTAAAGATGGGTTCCGGTAAAGGCATAGCAGCTTACTGAGGCAGCTACACTTGCAAGTATCAGTGCAGTGACTGGAATTGCCGCCATATTCATGCGCAATACCTCGAGAGTGAAGAGAACGCCGGCTATCGGCGACTTAAAGATCCCGGCGATGCCGGCCCCGGCCCCTATGCCGATCATAATCCTCAGCATATTGTCGTCGAATCCGAAGAGACGCCCAAGCTTATTGCCGATTGCTGCTCCGGCGTAGGCAATCGGGCCCTCGGCTCCTGCCGAGCCTCCGAATCCGAGCGTGATGCCGCAAGCCGCAATAGGGTTGAACGTCATACGCGCAGGGATATCGTAGTTTTTAGAGGCAAGATACTCCTTGATATGCTCGGTGCTATCCACCATGTTGCCCCTCGCTATCCATTTTTGCCAAGCTACAGCTATCAGAATGCCGACAAGCGGCAAGATGAGCAGCCACCATTCAGCATGCTCCCATTCGAGAGGGGCCTTATTCATGATCCAGTGAGCGAAGAGCGACACAAAGTGGATGGCACGTTTCAAAAGAAAAGCGCCAAATCCCGCGAGGCACCCTACGATGCAAGAGAATGCCAATATAAAAGTATTGACATTCTCTTTCTTCGCTCCCCATGCCTTGATCTTATCGGAAATATCCTTTATCCAATTCATAATGCATAGTTCATAATGCATAGTTCATAATGCATAATTTTTTGACAATTAACGAAGCCAATTGTGCATTATGAATTTGTATTATGCATTAATAATGCAGAGGCTTCCTTTATGCGACGCATTGCTTCGCGTATTTTGTCGTCGGAAGTAGCATAGCTCAGTCGCATATAGCCGGGGGCTCCGAAAGCTGCTCCGTCTACGCATGCCACATGTGCTTCTTCGAGAATATACATAGTGTAGTCACCACTGTTCTCAATCTTCTTGCCGGATGGTGTCACTGTGCCTACATATGCACTTACTTCTGGGAAGAGATAGAATGCGCCTTCCGGTTTGTTGACAATCCATCCCGGTATCTCCTTGGCAAGCTCCACGATTAGGTCGCGGCGGCGCTCAAATGCCTTGCGCATTTCATAGCGGAACTCTTGTGGCCCATCGAGAGCCGCCTCTGCTGCCTTCTGTGCGATAGAAGAGGGTCCTGACGTGTATTGTCCTTGAAGTTTTGAGACAGCCTTAGCCACTTCGATTGGAGCAGCGAGATAACCGATACGCCAGCCGGTCATCGCATATGCCTTTGACACGCCATTGATGACAACAGTGCGATCGAACACCTCCGGGCACTCGGCGATGCTATGTATGCGGGCCGGTAGGAAGTTGATATGCTCATAGATGTCGTCTGCAAGGATCACAATATCGGGATATTTTGCCAGCACTGCAGCAAGTCCTTTCAGTTCTTCCTCTGAATATACACTACCTGTAGGATTGGAAGGATTGTTGAGGATGATCATGCGGCTCTTGGGAGTGATAGCAGCCTCGAGTTGCTCGGGGGTGATCTTGAAGTCCTGCTCCACACCGGCCCAAACTTCCACTACCTTTCCTTCTGCGAGTCTCACCATTTCCACGTAGCTAACCCATGCCGGCATAGGGATGATCACTTCATCACCCGGATTGACGATGGAGAGGACAGCATTGCATAGCTCCTGCTTCGCACCGTTGCCCACTACAATCTGTGCAGCAGTGTAGTGCAGTCCATTCTCCTTCTCCAACTTGCGGCAGATAGCCTCTCGGGTAGACAAGTAGCCGGGAGCGGGTGAATATTTGGAGTAGTTTTCGTCGATGGCTTTCTTGGCTGCCTCCTTCACGAAGTCGGGGGTGTTGAAATCGGGTTCGCCGACGCTCATTGTGATCACATCTACACCTTGAGCACGGAGTTCGGCGCTTTTCTGTGTCATCGCCATTGTGGCGCTCTGCGCCATGGCCTTGATTCTATTGGATATCTGTATCATTTTTATTTATAATTTGGTTCTCATGATTTCTCATTCGTACATGATAAATTCTCATGGGTTATCATGAGAAGCCGTGATTTAATCTTTAATATTTGGCCTTTATGCAAGTTCCGCTTGCAATTTTCTGAGCAATTCGCCAAGAGCCGGGTTCTTTTCTACACACTCCTTCAGGAATTCCTGAGGAGGCAGCTGCTTGCTGACGGCACGTGTCGGGTCGATCTCTACGCGGAGGGTGAGGAAGTCGTTGCGGAGTTGCTGGCGGAGAAATGCCATAAGCTGTGGCATTGCCAACTCAAAAGCCTGCACTTCTGCCGGATGCCCTACCATAGCTAAGAATGCTTCTTCCCCGGTCTGGCGGGGATCGCTGTTGCGCATAGCGCTTGTCAGGATATGCTGTTGCTGGTTAGCCTGTTGGTAAGCAAGCCATGCTCGGGTGAAGGCTTCAAGGTCGACTCGCTCGCGATGCTCTTTCCTTTGCTCAGCATATTGGGCAACTTTTTCTTGGACACTGTTGTCATTTAGCCTGAAGCCACTGACAGAGCGCTTTCTTATCCGCGGGGCCTCCGATCTGTCTGACCCGTTCGACCTGTCCGACTTGTCAGACCTCTCCGACAAGCTCTCCCTATGGGCGACTGTCTGTGGGGTGGACTGCGATGGCGCTGCCACGCGGGCTGCGTCTGTGATGTCGCCCAAGGGGAAATCACAGTCCACCAAGTCAAAAGGGGGCGTTGCCGGTTTCAGGAGTTGGGAAAGTCGGATCAGCACAAGCTCCACGAGGAATTGCTTGTTGGTAGCTGTGCGATACTGCACATCCCCGTCGTTGAGCACTTTCATCGCGGCATAATACCATTGCAAGGGGAGGCTCGTAGCCTGTTTTGTATATCTTTCAGCTACATCTTTCGAGGTCTCGAGTAGTTCTGCTGTGCGTGGGTCGGCTGCCACCATGAGATTACGCACATGGTCGGCAAGCCCATTGAGGAAAAAGAGTGAATCAAAACCCTTGGCACGTACGTCGCGGTAAAGCAGCAGCGCACTGGAGATGTCGCCGGTGCGGAACATGTCTACGAGGCGGAAATAGTAGTCGTAGTCAAGTACATTGAGATTTTCGATAGCGCTTTCATAAGTGATGTTTCCTCTGGAGGAAGCTGCCACTTGGTCGAAGATGGATAGTGCATCGCGCATGGCGCCGTCTGCCTTGCGGGCTATCACCTCAAGGCCATGTGGGTCGGTCTTGATACCCTCTTGCTGACCTATATATTGCATTTGCTCTACCATATCTTCGATCGTGATACGCCGGAAATCATACGTCTGGCAGCGGCTGAGGATTGTGGGCAGCACCTTGTGCTTTTCGGTAGTGGCGAGAATGAAAATCACGTATTTAGGTGGCTCTTCAAGGGTCTTGAGGAAAGCATTGAAGGCTGCTGATGAGAGCATATGCACTTCGTCGATGATGAAGACGCGGTATTTGCCTCCCTGCGGAGGGGTCTGCACCTGGTCGGTGATGCCTCGGATATCGTCGACACTGTTGTTGGAGGCGGCATCAAGTTCCACGACATTCATGGAAGTGCCGCGTTCGATTGCCTTGCAATTCTCGCATTCGCAGCATGCCTCTCCGTCGGCTGTCGGATTAAGACAGTTGATGGTCTTTGCAAAAATTCTTGCGCAGGAAGTCTTGCCTACGCCGCGTGGCCCACAGAAAAGGTAGGCTTGGGCGAGACGGTCTGACGTAATTGCATTCTTCAGTGTAGAAGTCAAGGCCTTTTGCCCTACTACACTGCGGAATGTAGCCGGTCTGTACTTTCGCGCACTCACTATATAATTATCCATGCTGCAAAATAAATAAAAATTTGTCGGATAGCCAAATTTTTTATTGAAGTTGTTTCGACTTATTTTTTTATTAAGATTTCGTCAGCTTTGCGAGCA
>CAMWLX010000194.1 GCA_947175225.1 uncultured Porphyromonadaceae bacterium | reverse complement strand
CCCAACGAGGCGTCACTCATAAGAAAACTTTTAGCGAAGTTTGACAGTGTAACGATTTCAAAACCTACTCGAAAACGCAAAACTGGTCTTGATGAGGCTCTCGAAGATGTCAAAGCCGGTCGTGTTTACCATGCTGAAAGCGTAGAGGACCTTTTTAACCAACTTGACAGCTAATAAATGGAGTATTCACTTGACTATGCCGGCAGTTTCAAAAAAGATTATAAGCGATTGAAAAAACGCGGATTGCCTCTCGATTTATTAAAAGAGACTATCAAAATATTAGTTGAAACTGGATCCTTACCTGCTGAATATAAGCCGCATAAACTTGTAGGTAAATATACCGGCAAATGGGAATGTCACATCAACGGTCGTAATAGTGACTGGCTGTTGGTATGGGAACAAAATGATACAACTTTAACCCTTCTAATGCTCCGAACAGGCTCTCATTCTGATATTTTTTAATAAATGTAAGAAATAAGTTGGAAGGGATAATTTATGAGTGAGAAAAAAGGCAAAGTTTTAGTGGTCGACGACAATGAGGATGTATTGTTGTCGCTAAATATGCTGCTCCGTCAGCATGTGGAGGGTGTACGCATCTTGACAGATCCCAAAGATATAGGAAGACTAATGGACACTTTCGACCCGGATGTCATTCTCCTTGACATGAATTTCCACCGCAATGCCAGCAGCGGGGAGGAAGGATACCAATGGCTTGATTTTATCCTGAAAAAGAATCCAAAAGCCGTGGTGCTCTTCATCACTGCTTATGTCGATACAGAGAAAGCCGTCAGAGCAATAAAGGCTGGTGCCGTAGACTTCATACCCAAACCATGGGACAATGCCAAGCTCCTCGGTATTGTACAGAGCGCAGTAGATCTTAGCCGATCACGCAGAAATTCATCGTTTGAGAATGAAAAACAAGAGATTTATACCCAGCCAAAGACAGAGGATGCTCCGGTACTGATTGGAGAATCGCCTCAGATGCAACTTCTCAACAAACAGATAGCGAAAATCGCGGCTACCGACGCCAATGTACTTATCACCGGTGAGAACGGTTCCGGAAAAGATGTCGTTGCTCATCTCCTTCATTATCATTCCCACCGTAATAACAAACCCTTTGTTTCCATCGATCTCGGTACTATCCCGGAACACCTCTTCGAAAGCGAGCTTTTCGGACATGAGAAAGGAGCCTTCACAGATGCAAAGGTAGCCAAAGCCGGTCGTCTGGAATCAGCTGCCGGTGGTACGGCATTTCTCGATGAAATCGGCAATCTGCTTCCAGGAGCCCAACAAAAGTTGCTCACGATGATTGAGAAACATGAGATTTCGCGTCTTGGCTCTACAAAGGTAAATAAAGTTGATGTGCGAATCCTTTCTGCTACAAATGCAGATCTGGCAAGCATGGTTGCAGAGGGCACTTTCAGGCAAGACCTTCTTTATAGGCTCAACACCATCGAATTGCATATACCACCCCTTAGAGAACGAGGAGAAGACATTGTGCTCCTCGCTGAATATTTCTCTCGTCAGATAGCCCAAAGATACAGACTGGAGGATGTAAAAATCGCGACTTCTGCTAAACGCAAACTCCTTGGCCATTCATGGCCCGGCAATGTCAGGGAATTGCAGCATGTGGTGGAAAGGGCTATTGTCATGGCATCAGGAAACGTATTGGAAGCTGACGATTTTGAATTCTCTCGCATTATCGAACCGGCTTCAAAACCTGAGACCCTGAATCTGGAGGCCTTGGAGCAGGACGCTATCATGAAAGCAATCAGCCGTAGCAACGGAAATCTTTCGCAGGCTGCCTCTCTGCTCGGTATCACACGCTTCACACTCTACCGAAAGATAGAGAAATACGGATTGTAATGGGATGGTTTGGCAATAAATCGGCAGAGCGTATTCGACGCATGCTTCAGGCTATCAGAAACCGCGATTTCTCTCTCCGATTCCCGGCAGAAAGAATGCGTGGATCTGAAAGGAAACTTGCCGAGGAGATGAATGAGGTAATATCCGGTTTCCGTGAGGACATAATACGTCAAGAAAGACAGTATGGACAATACGAGGCTATCCTGAATCTTGTGGACTCTGCCTTGATCGTGACCGATACGGAAGGGAATGTGTCATGGATGAATCAGAAGGCTATAGATAATCTTTGCGGATTTAAGATTACTCATCTGTCAATGCTCGATGCCCTGCATCCCGACCTTGCAGCCGGTCTGAAGGCACTTATTCCTGGACTGCCAAAGATACTTACGCTAAGCTTAAACGGAGTAGAGGAACGTCTGAAGCTCTCTATGGCTACCTATGATTCCGAAGGAACTGATGTCTACATCTACTCCATCGAGAATGTCAACCTTCTTGTCCAGCAAAGCGAGATAGAGGCTCAGCGTAAACTTATTAGGGTGCTGACCCACGAGATAATGAATTCCCTCTCCCCCATCATTTCCCTCTCGGGGATGCTGACGGAGACCAACAGTCAACTTGACGAGGACTCTACAGAAGCACTCAATGCCATCAACAGGCGAAGCAAGGGACTACTGAAGTTTGTGGAAAACTATCGGAAACTATCCCGACTCTCACAGCCACATCTTGAATGGACAAGAATCGGAGATATTTTCGATGGATTGCGTGCTCTCTTTCCTGAACCATTCGTCGTTTTCAATATAGAAGATCCTGACATTCAACTGCAATTTGACCGCCATCAGATGGAACAGGTATTGATCAACCTGATAAAAAATGCAGTGGAATCCATACAAGAGAATCCCACCGTAATCGTATCTACAAAAGCCGACCATCCGAATCATCATTTCATGATTTCGGTAGAGGACAATGGTTGTGGAATAAGTCCGGATGCAGCAAAAAATATTTTCCTCCCATTCTTCACTACAAAAAGCGGAGGCTCCGGCATAGGCCTAAGCCTTTCCCGCCAGATCATAAACATGCACGGGGGCTCCCTATCCTTCGATACTAACCCCACCGGCACCACCTTCTCCATCACCCTCCCCTTCATCTATCGCCTATAATAAAATGCAAGTTTTGCTTGTTAATATATAGGGATACTGTCACTAAATAAGAATAAATCTTATAGACAATCAGTGTAGAGAGTATGCTCCGCATGCGTCATTAAGCGTCTTAAAGAATCTCATTTTAGTGTGCTACTTAAAAATTAAATTTTGCAGAAAAAGAATATCATGGAGAATAAGCAGATGGAACTGGCTTGGCGATTGGTAGAGCATACCGGCGCCAATGTATTTTTGACAGGTAAAGCAGGAACAGGCAAGACCACTTTCCTCAAACGCCTGAAGGCGGAAAGCATGAAGACAATGGTGATTCTCGCACCAACAGGTATTGCAGCCCTCAATGCTGAGGGCATGACCATTCACAGTTTCTTCCAACTTTCTTTTTCACCTTATATTCCGGGAATAGGTCAGGCTGAAAGCGGCACACGCTTTAAAAAATTATCCAAAGATAAAGTCAAGATCATTCGGTCTCTCGACACTATTGTTATCGATGAGATAAGTATGGTCCGCGCTGACATTCTCGATGCTATAGATGCAAAACTGCGTCAACTCCGACACTCTCCTCTTCCATTTGGGGGTGTGCAAATCATAATGATTGGAGATATGCAGCAACTTCCTCCCGTGGTAAAGGAAGAGGAATGGAATATGCTGAGCGAATATTATCACTCACCATATTTTTTCGATAGCAAAGTACTCTCAACTACCCCATACGAGACTATCGAACTGACGAAAGTTTACCGTCAGAAAGACGCTGACTTCATAAAGATTTTGAATGCTATCAGAGAAAACCGTGCCGACAATAACACTCTGCTCTCATTAAACTCAAGATATTATCCTAATTTTAACCCGCCTGAATCTGACCGCTATATCCGACTTATGACTCACAATCGCCAGGCTCATGATGTAAATGTCAAGAAAATGCAAGAGTTGAGCGCAACGCCTCATAATTTTGAAGCTGAAATAGAAGGTGAGTTTCCTGAGTTGATTTATCCGGTTGAAAAGAATCTCACTCTTAAAGAAGGGGCACAGGTGATGTTTGTCAAAAATGACAGCAGCGGCGCACGCAGATACTACAACGGTCTTATTGGTCACATCAGAAGTATCTCAGAAAATGGTAAGGTAGTTGTGGTGACAGACGATGATATGCCCCCAATTGAAGTAGAAAAAGAAACTTGGGAAAACACTGCTTATACTATCGATGAGAAAAGTAAAGAGATGAAGGAAAAGGTCGTAGGACGCTTCACCCAAATTCCACTTAGAGCTGCCTGGGCAATAACCATTCATAAAAGCCAAGGTCTTACATTCGACAAGGCCATCATCAATGCTTCTGCAGCTTTTGCCCATGGACAGACATACGTAGCTCTAAGCCGATGCCGTAGTCTTGAGGGTCTTGTACTTGAACGTCCACTCCCACCTTCATCAATCATTTGCGACAGCAAGGTTTCTAATTTTGAGCAAGCGTGCTCTGCAAGAGAAGCAGATTCAACTAAAGTCGATAGATTGCAGACTGATTTCGACCAAAGGCTCGATCTTGAGGTTCCCGATCTCACTGGTCTTCGTAATGCGATGGACAATCTCCATAGAGTTCTTCAGTCAAGCCATGCTGCTGCCTTTCCTAAGATGACGGCAGCCTACGGCGAATTATTCAACAAGCAGTTTAAGGCTCTATATGATGTTTCACTCCGTTTTCAACAGCAACTCCGCAACATGGCTGCCAAGGGCAACACTCCCAATCAAATTCATGACCGACTGAAAGCAGCAAGCAATTATTTCTTGAAGGAATTGCGTCCCATTTTTCAGTTTTTGAAGGATCTTCCAACTGAAATAGACAATAAAGATGCCCTAAAGAAATTTGTCGAAACCATGAATATGGTGGAGTATGAAGCAAAATTGAAAGAGGCCCTTATGGAAGCTACCCTAAAAAAGAAACTCTCAGCTGCTGATTTCCTCAAGATAAAGCGTGAAATATCTCTTTCTGATAATACATGGCTTAAAATCACATCAAAAAACAATAGTGCCCAATTGAACTCCGATATAGAGAATCCTGAACTCTATCAGCGTCTTGCAGATTGGAGAAGACAGAAAGCGAGAGAAGAAGGAGTGGCAGCGTTCATGATCTTAGGGAATAAAACTTTGGTGATTCTTGCCAACGAGATGCCACAAGACGAGGACGACCTAAGCTCCATCCCCGGCATTGGAAAAAAGAAGAAGGCCGACTATGGCAGCGACCTCCTCGACATCATCCGATCATACAAATCTTGATTCCTGCTCGAATGATTCTCATACAGTAAGAATCATTCGAGCAGGAAGGTGACATTGTAGCCTGGCGCCGAATAATCGGCAAGGCGAAGTATAAGTCTTTGCTTTAGAAGCATTTGGCGCGACAGAGACAGACCTATTCCGGAGCCTGACTGTTTGGTGGTGAAAAAAGGAATGAATATTTCTCTGGCAACATCGTCGGGGATAACATGACCATCATTACTAATCTGAATGGCGGATGTCTCTCTTATATACTTGATTCCTATTTTCTTTGCATTAGCTTCTATTGCATTCTTCGTCAGGTTGATAAAGACTTGACGAAGCATATTTTCGTCTGCACGGAGATATATGTCATCTTCAACATCTATCTCCCACTTTAAATCTAAATAGAGAGATGATATGCTTTGAAAGAAATCTTTCAATTCAAGATTCTTCATGACGGGGTCTTGCAACTGTGTCAATTTGCGATAGCTGTTTACAAAAGTTGACAATCCGGTGCTTGTGTCGTAGATCGCCTTAATCCCCTCTTCATATGGAGTGTCCTTTATGTCTGGATTGGAAAGATATGCTTGGCTGATGCTACGAATAGGAGTTGTGGCATTCATTATTTCATGTGTCAAAACTCGTGTGAGCCGTTGCCAAGATTCCACTTCATTGTGTGCCACCAACTTCTCTATTTCATGACCCATATCGTTAAGGGCATTCTGCAATGCCAATTCGCCAAATAGCAGACCTTTTGTGGGCAATCGAAATGAAAAGTCATGATGTCGCACAGCATCACGCATCAACTGGGCTCTGTCTCTAAGCAAACGTTGATGGCGATATATTCCAATAATAAGGAGCACTATCAAGAGCCCTACAGCTGCTGCTATAGCAATGGTCATGGCTGATACTTCCGGTATAAAGTCTGGCGTGTTATGCCGAGCAATTCCGCAGCCTTGCTCATATTGCCATTGCACTTGTCGACAACTTTCTTAATATGAGCCATCTCCAATTCGTGGAGGGAGACCACAACTTTTGTCTTGTCGATGGCATCTTTCAGCACACGTATCAAATCGTCATTATCCCATGGCTTTGTGACGAAATCAGCTGCTCCATTTTTCAGACCCTTAACTGCCAACCGGACATCAGCGTAAGCTGTAACCAAGACTATAGGTATATCGGGATGTTTCTTCCGCATAGCAGAGAGCCAAAACAGACCATCATGCCCGGAGTTGACTCCGGGAGAAAAATTCATATCAAGAAGAATCACGTCTACCTCCTCCTGTCCGAGAGTAACGAGGACAGATTCGGGGGAAGTCAAGGTGATGATGCGCTCAAACACATTTCCAAGACATATTTTCACAGCCGTTAATATAGCCGGGTTATCGTCGACAACCAGTATTGTTCCATATTTAGAGTTCATGATCTTTTTCAATGCATAATTTATAATGAAGTTGTTTAAACAACTTCAATGCATAATCTAAGGACAATGCAATAT
>CAMWLX010000193.1 GCA_947175225.1 uncultured Porphyromonadaceae bacterium | reverse complement strand
ATTCAGCACTTCCCGTAAGAGCCTGATAATCGATTATGTTATGATTATCTTGGGCATTTTCATGTATGCCTTTGGCTTCTGCGCCTTCGTACTTCCCCATAAAATTGTAATGGGTGGATTGTCAGGTGTCGGCACACTGGTATATTTCGCTACCAACGAAAAGATACCGGTCGCCGTCACGCAATATGTCTTAAACCTTGTGCTCTTGGCTTTTGCCTATCGAATTGTAGGAAAGACATTTGTAATCCGCACTATATTTGGAGCCACTATGATTTCGCTGGCAATTTGGGTAGGAGAGTCATTTTTCATGAGTCTTAGCCATCCTATTCTCGAAGATATGTCGCTCAGCGCTATATTGGGAGCGATCATTTGCGGTCTTGGTGTCGGGACGGTACTCATCCACAACGGATCAACCGGTGGCACCGATATCGTAGCTTCGATGGTCAATAAACTTAGTAATGTAAGTATCGGACGCGCAATGGTCATAACAGATATGATTATCGTATCGAGCAGCATCTTCCTTCCATTTGATGGTACATTCGGAGAGCGTTTGGAAGCACGCATTCCAATAATTGTATATGGTTATGTTGTGACATTCGTGGCGTCATACTGTGCCGATATGATTGTGGTCGGCAACCGACAGGCGGTGCAGTTCATCATCTTCAGTCGGCAATGGCAGATGATAGCAGATGCCATCAATAATGATGCAAAGAGAGGAGTTACGGTGCTTGATGGAGAAGGATGGTATAGCAAAAAGCCGGTCAAGATCCTGATGGTGTGGTGCCGCAAGATAGAAGCCCCGGGAATCATGCGACTCGTCAAGGGAATCGATGACGATGCCTTCATCACGCAAGGAGCCGTCAACGGAGTATTCGGCAAAGGATTCGATATGTATAAGGTAAAGATCAAATCGAAGAAGAATCATACCACCCCTGTGATACCGACAAGAGACAACCCAAAATAGATTTTTCATAATCAAATTATCAACCAACAACCTAAAAACTATGAAGAGACTGTTTCTCTTATCCGCCCTCATGGCAGTGTGCTCAGCAGCCTGGGCCAACTACGTCTGCCGCGGATCTGTTTTTGACAAGCAGGGAGAACCCCTGATCGGAGCGACCGTCGCAGTGCCCGGCACATCGACAGCAACAGCTGCCGACTTCGACGGCAACTTCTCGCTCTCAGTTCCCGACAACGCCAAGGAACTCAAGATTTCCTATGTCGGCTATCAAGACAAGACAGTGAAGGCTCAGCCTGAAGTAGGCCGCGTGGTGCTCGAAACGGAGACCACAATGCTTCAGGACGTCGTGGTCACTCAGTCTGTAGCAAAGACACGTAAGACTCCTGTAGCTGTATCTACAGTCGATGCTCCTTTCATCGAAGCAAAGCTTGGCGGTCAGGAATTTCCTGAAGTTCTAAAGACTACACCCGGTGTCTGGGCAACCAAGGACGGTGGTGGCTACGGCGACGCAAAGATCAATATGCGTGGCTTCAAGAGTTCCAATGTAGCACAACTCGTAAATGGTATTCCGGTCAACGATATGGAATGGGGTGGTGTATATTGGTCTAACTGGTCGGGACTAAGCGACGTGACTTCATCTATGCAGACTCAGCGTGGTCTTGGCGCAGCCATCATCTCGACACCTTCCGTAGGTGGTACACTCAACGTGACTACCAAAAGCCTTGATGCAAAGAAGGGAGGAACAGTCTTCTATGGTATGGGCAACGACAATATGAACCATATCGGCTTCTCAGCTTCCACAGGCTTGATGAAGAATGGTTGGGCTATCACAATCATGGGTAGCCGCAAGTGGGGCGATGGATATGTCCAGGGCACCCGCTTTGATGCTTTCACATGGTTTGTGAACGTGTCTAAGAAAATCAACGACAACCATCAGCTCAGCCTTACTGCTTTCGGTTCTCCCCAGGATCACTGGAAGCGCGATTCAAACAACGGCCTGACTGTAGAAGGATGGCAGAATGTGAAAAATTATATGAATGGTGAAAGCATGTATCGCTACAACCCGACATTCGGTTACCGTCTAAATGGCCAGCAATACGTATCCAACCAAAACCATTTCCACAAGCCACAGATTTCACTCAACCATATCTGGCAGATCAATTATAAGTCGAGCCTTTCTTCTGCAATCTACCTTTCTATAGCTAATGGCTACGGAAGCAGCGGTCAGGGACGTACGAGCGATTACCGCACTCAGTGGTATGGAGCTAGCAACGGTGTGCTTTCTGACACTTGGAGATGCGCCGACGGAACATTCGACTATGCAGCTATCGAAGAAATGAATGCAGCCTCTACTACAGGCTCCAACATGGTGATGGCTCAATCTATCAACAACCATACTTGGGTTGGTCTCGTCTCAACATACAAGAACGAGCTCATTGAAAACCACCTGAATCTTCTCGTCGGTCTCGATGTCAGATACTATGCAGGTCTTCACCAGACAAAGATCAGCGACCTTTTCAATGGTCAGTATTACATCGACGACTCTTCAAGAAGCACTGTACTCGCTACCAACAATAGTGCAGCCGCTGATCCAAATTGGAAATATCAGAAGTTAGGTGTAGGCGACATCGTCTACCGTGACTATACCGGCTATGTAGCACAGGAAGGTCTTTACGCTCAGCTTGAATACAGCTGTCTTGAAGACAATAAACTCAACGTATTCCTCGGCGGCTCTATCAACAATAATTCAGATTGGCTCGTCAACCGCTTCTATTATGACAAGGAACATCAGCGTTCTGAAACCTTGAACTTCATCGCCGGCAACGTAAAGGCTGGTATCAACTATAATATTGACCGACACAACAACGTATTTGCTAACGGTGGATATATCAGCCGCGCTCCATTCATGTCAGCTGCCTTCCTTTCAAGAGAGGTTTCTAACGCTGCTAACCCAAATGCACTTAATGAAAAGTGCGTTTCCGCAGAAATCGGTTATGAATACCACTCTCCGAAATTCACAGCTCAGGTAAACGGTTACTTCACTCGCTGGATGGACCAGACAATGGTGAAGTCAAACACAATGCAAGACGGAACACGCTACGTCATGAACATGTCGGGCGTTGCATCACGCCATATGGGTGTCGAAGTAGCAGCCACATACAAGCCTTTCCAGTGGCTTGAGTTGTCAGGTATGTTCTCTTATGGCGATTGGGTCAACGACTCCAACACTATCGGATACTTCTACAACTCCCAGTCGCAACCTCTTGCTAACCTCAGCACCGGAGCCCTCGCATCAGGCATAATGGCAGAAGACCATCTTTGGGCTAAGTTAAACACTAAGGGTCGCAAGGTAGGTGGCTCTGCTCAGTCAACAGGATCTGTAAGCCTTACAGTTAAGCCTATCAAGGGATGGCGCATTGGAGTTGACTGGGTGGCATCAGCACGCAACTACTCTGACTACAATATCTCAGGAAGCAACCTCTCCACAGGACAGACTCTTGAACTTGGAGAACCTTGGAGAATTCCATGGGGCAACCAGCTTGACCTCAGCGCAAGCTATGCCTTCAAGTTGGGAGGCGTGAATGCAACTGTTTTCGGCAACGTCAACAACCTCTGCAACTACAACTACATCATGGATGCTTACACATCTGCAACATCCAACGGCACTTGGCAGAATGCATACCGCATATTCTATAGCTTCGGCCGCACTTATTCACTTCGTCTCAAACTCACATTCTAAGACAACGATATGAAAATTTCAGCTAAAAACATATTTTTCGCCTTAGGAGCGACTGCCATTTTGGCATCTTGCGGCGAAAACTCCTGGAACGACCATCTGGATGGCTTCGAACCGGGCATAAAGTATGACACTCCGATCGAGGCTGAGTTCACTATGTCAGGAACAGATTACAATGCAGTAGCCTCCAATTCCACCAATAAGTCGCTCGCTGAGGCAGCCGGATTGGCAAATGCATTGAAAGCTGTGGGCAATAATGCGCTCTTCTCAGCAGAAATTCCTGCTAAAGAATATCTCCCCGCTTTCCTTGCATCAAGCAGTGCACCCTATTTCTTGGCTCCTTCAGGATCAAAAGTAAACGTCACTTATCAAGAGACAGGAGTTACAGATCCTATCATCGCTCAAGTGGCCGACGCTCAGAAATATACCGTCAGCAAAGACGATTATGTTTCCGCTTGGGGAAGCGATAAGGATTACATCGATGCTTTCGCTCCGATGACTCCGGCAGAAAACAAGATTCCGGCTATCCTAAAAAATGCTTATCCAGATGCTGCATCCGGCGATTTGGCAATCGTAAGCTACAACGAAAGCTCGACAAACCCTATCTTTATCTCCGACTCTGAAGTTGAAGAGTTCATTGGGGGTACTTTCTATCTCATAGCTGACGGATCAAATGGAGCCGGCCCTTTAAGCAGCAAAAACTACGGATATCTTCCCCGAGTGGAAATAAGTGTAACAGACGGGACAGTCAGTGTACCCGGAAGCAATATTGCACCTGAGACCTATGCATTCACGTTCATCCCGACCACAGGAGGATACTATATCAAGGACGTCGAAAACAGGTTTATATACCAACAGGGCACATACAACAGCTTCAATTTTTCCACCTCACTTCCAGAATCAGGTGCTGTGTGGACAGTCGATATAGCATCCAACGGGCAAGCTACCATAACAAATACAGAAGTCGGCAAATGGATCCAATATGACGGCAATTACAGCAGCTGGGGGTCTTATGCTGAAGCCAAAGGCTCACTTCCCATGCTATACAAGGCTCCGGATCCCAAATACTACCTCGTGACTGAGGATGGTCAATGTGCAGGACCTGTAGCTGCTGACAAAACTTATGGTTATCTTTCAAATGAAAACGTGCTATTTGATGGTGAATTATATTTTTCAAATCATGATAATGCGTTCACTTTTGAAATAACAAAGGGAGGCTACTATATCAAGGATTCCTATGGCAGATACCTGTATATGAAAGGCACCTATAATAATTTCAATCTCTCTGCTGAGCTTCCGGAAGCCGGTGGCATATGGACCCTAACTGAAGATGAATCAGGATTTGTCACCATCACAAATGCCGAAATGGGTAAATGGCTTCAGTATGACGGAGGTTACAACAGTTGGGGAGCCTATGCAGAAGAGAAAGGATCTCTGCCAAAAATGTACAATGCAGTCGCCTACTATGAATATCCGACTTCACTTCCTTCCAAGGTTGTTGCAGGCACTCCTGTCACAGCAAATATGACTGCCGTATATAAATTTGACGGAAGCAAGTGGGCTCCTGCTGAGGGTGTGACAGCTCTCGATGCTGCTGACTACACAGCCATGGGCTTTGCAGCCAACAAGCTTGACAATGCAGACATCTATCTCCCACTCTTCCTTAAGAACACTTGTCCGTATGCTGTAGAAGGCGACACGATGGCAGTGGTATATAACGGTGCTTCTTGCGCAGTGCTCGTCTACGACGGTCAGAATTGGACTATCAACAACGATGATCTCCAGACTAAGACTGCTCAATTCGTAAAAGAAGGCAATAATTGGAAGTTTGTGAAATATGTAGGCAAGGCTTACTTCAACTACACTACCGAGTTGACCCTCGATCGCGCATACTTGATCGTTGCTGACGGCATATGTGCTATTCCAACTGCTACTTCCAAGAACTATGGTTATATGTATACTGAAGCTGTCAACATCGTAAATGGAGTGATTGAGCAGAAGAATGAAGCCAACGGCTTTACATTCGCGAGCAGCGCAATTGTGGGCGACAAGGAATACAAACTCGGTGAAGGACAGTTCTTTATCGTTGACTCCAACGGTCGCTACAGCTACATGTCGGGCACATACACATCATTCAACCTTGCTGAGGCTCCGGTAGTGACAGATGGCACAGTTGATCCAGCATATATCTGGACTGCAACATGCGAAGGTGGACTCTGGACAATCAAGAATGTCGGCAACGGCAAATGGATCCAGTACGCAGCTAACTACTCATCATGGGGCAGCTACGACACAGAGAACGGCTCACTTCCCGAACTCTACATCCTCGCAGCAGAATAATTTGACTACATCTCATCATTTTTCAGCCGCTTTCAGAAGAAAGCGGCTGTTTTTTATACACAATATAAAAATATTGTGCAATTAGTTGGGTATATAAAAAAAATTGCATACTTTTGCATACTTATTAACATTGATTCAATAAACAACGATAATACAGGTAGAAATATGGATGAACTTGCACAACTTGCCCAGCGACTCAAAGGGCTTCGGGATTCTCTCGACCTTTCGGTAGAGGAAATGGCTGCTGACTGCGGAGTAACTACCGAGACACTGTTGAAATACGAGAGTGGACAATATGATATTCCCGTAAGTTTCTTGCAAAGACTTGCAAGCCGAAACGGTGTAGAACTTACCGCACTCCTGTTTGGAGAAGAGCCTAAGATGAATTCTTATTATGTGAATAGAAAAGGGAAGGGTGTAAAAGTAGAACGCCGTGCGGCATACTCCTATGAAGACCTTGCTTCCGGTTTCCGCCAGAGAAACATGATTCCTTTCCTCGTGACAATATCTCCCGACCATACTGCGGGGACCAAACACTCCCCCAACACCCATGAAGGGCACGAATTCAATTATGTGCTTGAAGGGGAATTGGAAATCACCATTGGCAAAAAGTCAACTATACTTCGCCCCGGCGACAGCATCATGTTCGACTCCTCAATGCCTCACTTCCTCCGTGCCATCGGCGACAAAGACGCCAAGATAATCGCCATCATCAATTGATTT
>CAMWLX010000192.1 GCA_947175225.1 uncultured Porphyromonadaceae bacterium | reverse complement strand
CTCCTCTGCCGTAAAGCAATCAGAAATCATCCTACCCTCGCAAGCTGTATTGCTAAGCTCTGACAATCATCAGTTTGTATGGGTTGTGAAGAATGGGAAGGCTCAACGAAAGGAAGTAGTTGCAGATGAACTGTCGGCTAACGGGGTCTACGTGAGAAGCGGACTTGTTCAGGGCGATAGTATAATCGTAGCAGGAATGCAGAAAGTGAGCACTGGCACTGAGGTTGCCGTAGTAAAATAAGTCTTACCCCTAAAAGCTACAATCATGGCAACAAACATATCCGACAAGCCACAAAGTCCACAGACGGACAGGCAGGCATCAACTCAAACTTCAAATACTCCGGAGAAGCGCACAAATCCCATCGTGGCAGCCGGAATGAAGTATCGTAAGGAAGTTATTCTTCTTGTATGTGTGCTGATTGCATTCGGCATCTATGCCCTCAAGGTAATGGACAAGAATGAGTTCCCATCATTTACCATACGAGAGGGAGTTGTAGCTGCTGTATATCCCGGTGCAACTGTAGAGCAGATTGAGCAGGAAGTACTCAAGCCTCTCGAAGACTATATCTTCTCCTACAAGCAGGTGAATAAGAAAAACACTCATTCGCAGATCACATCCGGAATGGTCATCATATTCGTAGAACTTGACAACGATGTTGAAAACACCGATGAATTCTGGAACGAGTTCAAGATTGGAATGGAGCAAGCGAAACTGACCCTTCCTCCGGGTGTGCTCGGAGTCGAGACCCTCAGTAATTTCGGCGACACCTCTGCCCTTCTCATCACTATGCAGAGCGACGACAAGACCTATAGGGAACTTGGTGAGTATATGGACCAGTTAAAGGATCGTCTGCGTACGGTAGAGAGTGTGGGCACTATGAGCGTGACCGGAAAGCAGAATGAAGAAATCGCAGTCTATCTAAATCCTGAGAAACTGAAACATTACGCACTGTCCGAATCTACGGTCGGAGCCACCCTACTTGCCGAAGGATTCAAGACGACCGGGGGATCGCTACGCAACGGTCATTACACACAGCCAATCATAGTGAAGCGTTCGGTAAACTCTATACCGGATATCGCCAACTTGATAGTTTTGTCAACACCTGACGGTGATGTGGTAAGACTCGGCGACGTAGCCGATATAAAGAGGGAATATCCTGACCCGGACAGCTATATAACCAATAATTTCCAGAAATGTATCCTTCTCAGCGTTCAGATGAAGGAGGGTTACAATATAGTGGAGATGGGTACCGAAGTCGACAAGCAGATCGAAGCTTTCAAAAGCGAGATTCCTGACAGTGTCACGCTATTCAAGATCACAGACCAACCTGTAGTGGTAAACAGTTCGGTAAATTATTTCCTTATAGAGTTGCTTGTGGCAATCATAGCTGTAGTCGTTGTGATAATGCTTCTTCTCCCATTCAAGGTAGCCCTTATCGCAGCATCCACAATTCCAATAGCCATCTTCATATCGCTCGGGCTGTTTTATTCGTTCGGCATAGAGCTTAACACAGTGACTCTCGCTTGCCTTATAGTCTCTTTGGGTATGATTGTGGATAACTCAGTAGTTATAATCGACGATTATGTCGAGCTTATCTCTGAGGGCGTCGACCACTATACAGCTACACTACGGTCAGGCACAGAATTCTTTAAGGCGATATTCTCAGCAACCCTCGCCATCTCTGTTACATTCTTTCCGTTCCTCATAACGGTAAAGGGAATGTTCCGTGACTTCCTTACGGATTTCCCCTGGGGAATGACGATCATTCTTTTCGTGTCGCTCATTCTTGCAGAGCTTCTTGTGCCATTCCTTCAGTACAAGCTAATAAAAAAGCCTATCTATAAACTGCAACAGGAAGCCATTGCATCGGGGAAAAAGAAATTCAGTTTCTTCGTTTCAATGCAAAACGGCTATAACAAGGTGATCGACTGGTGTTTCGCATGGCCGAAGACCACGCTCGCCCTCGGAGTGCTCTGTATTGTGGGAGGATCGCTTCTCTTCGTATCCCGTCCACTTCAGCTTATGCCGATAGCGGAGCGTAACCAGTTTGCCGTTGAGATATTCTTACCACAAGGCACTTCAGTTGAGCACACCACTATGGTAGCTGATTCACTTGAACGTATACTCTCGAAAGATCCGCGTGTCGTATCTATTGCCTCTTTCCACGGATGTTCTTCGCCAAGATTCCAGGCTACTTACGCGCCTCAGGTAGGAGGTCCGGATTTCGCTCAGTTTATCGTCAACACAAAAAGCAATGCAGCCACTATCGACGTGCTCAATGAATATACTGAGAAATATGAAAGCTATTTCCCTGATGCTTTCGTCCGCTTCAAGCAACTCAGCTATTCTACAGCCTCCTACCCTATCCAGATAAAGATAAAAGGATCTGATGAAGCAACTCTTCATGCTGTAGCAGATTCTGTGGCTGCTATAGCAAGACGTGTACCCGGACTCAGGAATGTTCGGACATCTCTCGGAAACCCTCTTGCATCGGCTCTCGTAGTGCCTGACAATACAAAGGCAGAACGCCTCGGCCTCAACTCCACTCTTATGGAAAGCACGCTTGCGCTCCGTTATTCCACCGGACTTCCGGTAGCGACAGTATGGGAAGGAGACTACGGTATTCCCGTAAAACTAAAGACCGGGACCTCAAACCGCAGCGACGTGAGCGAACTTGAACGTGAACCGATGCCGGTGATAGGACTCGGTACAGTACCCTTGAATCAGGTATCAACCGTAGTTCCGGAATGGCATCCGGGGATGATCACACACTATAACGGAATCCCTACGGTATCCGTTATGGCGGAAGTGCAGCGCAATATCAATGTCATAGACCGCACTGAGGTGCTCATGGACAGTCTGAAACGCCTTGATCTTCCAGCCGGAATCACAATTGAAAGAGGTGGAGAATGGGAAAACACGATGGATACCCTGCCTGAAATCCTATCAGGACTTGCCATGGCGGTTGCTATCATATTCTTCATACTTCTCTTCCATTATGCGCAGGCAGACACTTCCGCCCTACTTCTCTTTTCGCTTCTGCTCTGCGTTCCGGGCGCCGCTATAGGACTATTGATACAGGACACAGCCCTATCACTCACTTGCGTGCTCGGTATAGTATCCCTTATGGGTATTCTCGTAAGAAACGCCATCGTGCTTCTTGACTACGCGGAGGAATTAAGAAATCAGGGACAGAGTGTCCATGACGCGGTGCTCAACGCATCTAAGCGCAGGATGAGACCTATTTTCCTTACATCGGCTGCCGCAACAATGGGTGTGCTTCCTATGGTGACCGGAAGCAGTGCCCTCTGGAAACCTATGGGAGTGGTAATATTCTGGGGAACCCCTATCACCATGATATTCATCCTAACGGTGATTCCGGTGGCTTACAGCATGATGAAGTCACGGAGCAAGGGTGCAAACCAGCCTTTGCCTGAACCTCTCGAAACACATCTACTCTGACTTTTAAGTAAAAAATACAACTATGAAACCACATAAATATTTTATAGCGGCGGTATTGGGACTGTCTTCAGTAGGTCTCAACGTGTCAGCCCAGACTTCGGCTGACTCCGTATATACCCTGCAGCAGTGCAAGACACTTGCCCTCGCCAACAATGCAGACATCCATATCGCAGACAACAACCTTCGCGCAGCTATTGAGACGCGTAAGGAAGCCTTCACCAAGTATTTCCCGGAGGTTTCGGCTGGAGCATCCGCATTCAAGACACATAACGACGTGATCCAATACAATGTGCTTGATATGTTTACACTTGGCATTATAAATAAAGGGAAAGCTGCAGGAATATGGGCGTTACAGCCAATCTTCGCAGGCGGACAGATCGTAAATGGAAACAAGCTTGCCAAGGTGGGAGAAGAAGCTGCGCGAATACGTAAGGAACAGAGTGCCGACCTCGTTCAACTGCAGACAGAGGCCCTATACTGGCAGTTGGCCACACTTAAGGCTGAGAAGCATACGGTAGAGAGTGCTATAACGACACTTGATTCACTTACACGCCAGGTGAAAGCGGCTGTCGAGGCAGGTATCGTGACGCGCAACGATCTTCTCAAAGTGGATCTAAAGCGTAATGGATATCGTGCGAATCTCGTGGATCTCGACAACGGAATCGAGCTTATGAAAAGACTCTTGGCCCAGGAGATGGGACTCGGAGCGGATGCCAAGGCTGATATAGAGGAAAGCGTGACTTTTGAGA
Source organism: uncultured Porphyromonadaceae bacterium (assembly GCA_947175225.1). Classification (GTDB taxonomy): domain Bacteria; phylum Bacteroidota; class Bacteroidia; order Bacteroidales; family Muribaculaceae; genus Lepagella. Next base: position 2,565 of record CAMWLX010000192.1, on the reverse strand, counting down.
TACCTTCCTATCCTTCTGATCTGTATATAAAGACATCCGATGCCCTCGGCCAGACTGCAGACCATCGGTTGCTTGAGAAGAATGTCGAGGCGAAGCAATTGGAAAAGAAGATGGAGACGGGAAGCCATCTTCCACAAGTAGGAGTAGGTGCGGGATGGTTTTATCATGATGTGTTTGAACAGAACCATAATTTTGGAGGAGTTATGGTTTCAGTATCTGTGCCTATCTCTGACTGGTGGGGTGGATCTCACGCAATCAAGCGCAAGGATCTCGAACTTGAGAATGCGCGTCAGGAACTCGAGAACCTCAGTCAGAAACTTGAGATCGAGATGGCCGACAAGTGGGATAACCTGACAGCCGCCTACCGAAAGATGGAGATAGCGTCAGAGGCAATAGGACAGAGCAAGGAAAATCTGCGGCTATGCCAGGCATATTACGATGCAGGGATGAACACCATCACCGATGTGCTCGATGCCCAGACCCTGCATCATCAGGCACAGGATGACTTCGTGGCAGCCTACGGAGCGTTCAAGGTGTCTGAAGCCCAGTACCTTAACGCCACAGGACGCCTCAAATAGACAAATAAACACCGCAATAAAAGAGACCGATTGCATTACGCCATCGGTCTCTTATTTAAGAGTAAAATAATATTTACGTTCAATCAGCACACATTTTGATCAATGTATTTACCCAATTATTGAAACGAGGACATTTTTCACGAATAGTCCTTAATCCTATTTCCAACGCAATTATATTCCCATACATAACTTTATCATAATCAGGTATGATTCTCAAAATTCTTTTAGAAGGAGCTCCTTCCGGAGAACTGTTTATGTCTTCAGGATTCTCAAATGATTCTATGATTCTTTTAAGTTGAAGAGTTTCCTTTTCTTCAAAATACTTCATAAAACCTTTGCCGGAAGAAAACAATAAGGCCTCGAATTCATGAAGCTGAATATATGGATAAAACCTTCTGTCATCTATGTCGTTTTTTATTACTTTTTCCATTGCAGCAACACGTTCGCAATGATTTTGAATACAGATCCACTCATCTTTACCAGGCAATTCCGGACATCGGAAAAAATCTACAAATGTAGTAACAATGATATCTTGTCCCTGTGATTTCAACAATCTATTGACATCATTCCTAAGATGCTCATAACTCGCAAATCCACCTCTGTGACCTCTACTGGTATGAATGATCATCGGATAAACATAAATACCACGATCAAGAAAGAACGGAGCCATAAGTTCATTTACGAATTCCTCTTCTGTCTGGCCTTCAACCACTATATACAATCTCTTGTTCATGGCCTGCCTCCTATAATATTTTTCTCCCATAGTTCTCCAACCGAGTATTCGTCAAGCCATTGAGAAAAATCTTGTTCGTTAAGTCTATGAAAAGTCGACTGATTACCATCTCTGCCTACAACTATCAAGTCACTTAAAGAAAAATTGCTAATGAGTCCCACAGATTGAGTAGCAATAATAATCTGAGATTTGGTGGAAGCTCTTTTTATCATTGCAGATAGCTTAACCATAGCTGCTGGATGAAGTCCCAATTCAGGCTCATCCAGAATGATAGTTTCCGGTAGTTGCGTTTGGAGTAAAAGTGTTGCAAGAGCAATGAAACGTAATGTACCGTCGGATAGAGAAGATGCGTCAAGATACATATCGGAATCTTGCTCTTCCCATTCAAGTTTAATTCTTGACTCATCCGTCAACATTGGAGCAAGACGGAAGCGTTTGAAATATGGAGCTACCGAATGGACAGTTGCTTCTATAAGTCTGTAGGCAGTTGGATCAGTTTGCTTGAGTCTTAACAATACGGCTGGTAAATTAGAAGCGTCCGGTCTTAACGTAGAATTATCACCTATGGGACATGGCTGCCGCATTGGAGAAGTTCTGCTGGTATCATGAAAATGATATACAATAAAACTCTTGAGAAGATTACGGATGTATTTGGCCCTATAATCTTTTTTATCTGCTATTTCAGATTCCTCGACAACCTTATCCCAAATCATTTTATTCCATGAAACATAATCCTTTGATTCAATTTCTTTTGCATTGAAATAATCACCTGTTTCCTCAATATAAGCCTTATCTCCGACTCCCGGACAGAGAGTGAAGAAGAATGCATTTTTATTATCATAATCAATAAGACCCTCTATTGATTTGGAATACTTTAATCCTCGATATAATTGAGCGTTCATACCTCCATTAGAAAGCATATAAGAACCCAGACGCTGGTCGTATAAAGATTTGACCAACTCAAAAAAAGTGATAAAATTACTTTTGCCTGCTCCGTTTTCTCCAATTAAAATATTGATCTTGTGTAATGGAATCAATGCTTCACGTATTGATTTATAATTGCGTATACCTATTTGTTCTATCATAAGATCTAATTCAATATGCCTTTCTAATAATGACGATGCTCCGATAATATCCTTGATTTGTAAACTAAAAAGATATCTCAACACCTTTAACTCTGCAAATTTACTCTTTTTTTCCTTATAATGCAAATGATTTTATCCCATATATGTCTTTTATGACTTGTATATATGC
>CAMWLX010000191.1 GCA_947175225.1 uncultured Porphyromonadaceae bacterium | reverse complement strand
CATCACTTACGCCGTATTGAAATATCGACTTCCTTACGGAGACAATACTATTCCTCTTGCTGATGCCGAGCAAGCTATGCGCCTACTACGCAAATATGCCAACGAACTCGGAGTAGACCCTGAAAAAGTAGGAATAGCAGGAGCTTCAGCCGGCGGTCACCTCGCATCGACCCTTGCAACACACTACTCTTCTAAAGAAACAAGACCTGACTTCCAAATTTTGTTTTATCCAGTAGTAAGCATGGATGCCGACAAGACTCATATGGGATCGCGCAAAGCTCTTCTCGGCGAGAATCCTTCTGACGAACTGGTGAAACTCTATTCCAACGAGCTTCAAGTCACGCCTGACACTCCAAAAGCTTTCATAATGCTCTCCTCAGATGACGGCGCAGTTCCACCGGCCAACAGCATCGACTACTACACCGCTCTCATCAATAACAAAGTAAAGACATCCTTGCATACATATCCCGTCGGAGGGCATGGCTGGGGCTTCCGCGACAAGTTCCCCTATAAACGTCAATGGACAGGCGAACTCGAGAAATGGCTTAACGAAGAAATAAAATAACCCAAACCCTTAAACTCTTAATCCAAAAACCCTAAGTTAAGCGAAGCGAAACTTAAATTCAATATATGGCTGATTACAACGAAAACGACAATATATTCAATTTTGACCCTGTAGTTTCCGAACCTGATCCGAAAATTGATGAAGGTGAATTCGAGGCTGAGATCGACACCCCGGCTAAGGTAGAGGATCAAGGATATGGCGATGATGCTATCCAGACTCTGGAATGGAACGAGCACATCCGTCGCCGCCCCGGTATGTATATCGGTCGTCTTGGCGACGGTTCGCACGCTGAAGACGGTATCTACGTGCTCATCAAGGAGGTGGTAGACAACTCCATCGACGAGTTCAATATGGGAGCCGGCAAACGAATAGACATCTCAATTGACGCAGACACAGGGGAGGTCAAAATCCGCGACTATGGACGTGGTATCCCACTCGGCAAAGTGAAAGAAGTTGCCTCCGATATTAATACAGGTGGCAAGTTCGACGACAAAAACTTCAAGAAATCAGTGGGTCTCAATGGCGTTGGTCTGAAGGCAGTCAATGCTCTGTCTACTCATTGTGAAGTGACCAGTTTCCGAGATGGAGAATGCGTCAGGGTGTCTTTCGACAGAGGCAGCCTTGTGGAGCATACCGAGAAAATGCCGACAAGAGAGGAAAACGGCACCCTCGTCTGCTTCCGTCCGGACGAGACACTTTTCCGTGGCTATAAATTCGACTTGGAGACAATCGAGACGATGGTGACAAACTACACCTATCTCAATGTAGGACTCCATATATATTTCAATGGCAAACGTTACCTGTCGCGCCATGGTCTTCTTGACCTGCTGAAAGAAAATATCACAGCAGAACCCCTCTACCCTATAATCCATCTCAAAGGCGACGACATCGAGGTCGTGATCACTCATACAGATCAGAACGGCGAAGAATATTATTCTTTCGTCAACGGCCAGCATACCACTCAGGGTGGCACCCACTTAGCTGCTTTCAAAGAACATATAGGAAAGACCATAAAGGCTTTCTCCGGCAAAAACTATGAATATGCAGATATCCGAAACGGCATTGTGGCTGCTGTCAGTGTCCGCATTCAAGAACCGGTGTTTGAATCTCAAACTAAGACTAAGTTAGGAAGCAAGGAAATTGCACCAAATAGCCCTATTACAGTAAATAAGTTTATAGGCGATTTCCTCAAGAAGGAACTCGACGACTATCTGCATAAGCACACGGAGACGGCCAATGCAATGCTTAAGAAAATCGCGACCAACGAGAAAGAACGTAAGTCGATGGCCGGGGTTGCCAAACTCGCAAGGGAAAAGGCAAAAAAGGTGAGCCTTCACAATAAGAAGCTTCGTGATTGCCGCATACATTACAACGACACTCTCCGATCGAATGCAAACGACGCTCGACGTGAGGAATCATCCATTTTCATAACCGAGGGTGACTCGGCAAGCGGCACAATCACGAAAGTTCGCAATGCTGAGACTCAAGCCGTATTCTCACTTAGAGGAAAACCGCTCAACAGCTATGGCCTCACACAAGAAATCGTCTATAAAAACGATGAGTTCAATCTCCTTCAGGCTGCCCTCAACATAGAAGAGGGAATCGAGGGCCTGCGCTACAATAAAGTGATAATCGCTACAGATGCTGATGTCGACGGGATGCACATACGCCTTTTGTGTATCACATTCTTCCTCATGTTCTTTCCTGATTTGGTCAAGAAAGGGCATGTCTATATCCTACAGACTCCGCTTTTCCGAGTGAGAAACAAAGTCGCCATACAGCGCAAGAAAGGGAAAAAGAAGAAGGATGCCACAGAGGGTGAAAAAGATACATATTATTGCTATTCCGACGAGGAGCGCGAGGCAGCGATAGCTAAATTCGGTAAAAATGCGGAAATCACCCGATTCAAAGGTCTTGGTGAGATCAATGCCGATGAGTTCGCTGAATTCATCGGTCCGGATATGCGCCTTGACCCGGTAATCATTAAGAAGGAGGATTGCTACGACCAGCTGATGGAATTCTACATGGGTAAGAACACCATGGACCGTCAGAACTTCATCATCGATAATCTTATCATAGAAGAAGAGGCATGAGAACGGCTGTTTTTCCAGGTAGCTTCGATCCTTTTACAATAGGACACAAAGATATAGCCGAGCGAGCCCTGAATATGTTTGACTTTCTAATCATTGGAGTTGGATTCAATATCAATAAGCCGGGCAATGACGCCATTGTCTCAGACCGGGTAAAGACCATTGCATCCATTTTCAAAGATGAAAAGCGTATCACAGTGGAGGCATATTCCGGTCTGACGGTTGATTTTGCAAAAAGGCACGGAGCAGGATTCATCGTCAGAGGATTAAGGGAAGTAAAAGATTTTGAGTATGAACGTAATCTTGCTGATACGAATGCTGCTATCTCTAACATTGAGACCGTATTCCTCACTGCCCGACCGGAATTCGGATTCATTTCAAGCAGTATGGTAAGGGAACTTAAATCTAACGGCTACGACGTTTCGCGTTTTTTGCCAAAATAACAATAGCGTTAAACTTTTATATTCCTAAAGCGTCTTACCCTATAGATATAATTACGAAATTTATAAGATGAAGAAACTACTTTACGCAATATTCGCACTCTTGACTTCTGCTGTTTCTGCCCAGCAGTTTATGCCCGTCCACAAACTTTCATATGCTGAGCAGGCTATCGCTCAAATGTATGTGGATTCTGTAGATCAGGATAAACTTGTAGAGAATGCGATAGTCGGGATGTTAAAAAGCCTTGACCCCCATTCTTCTTATTCTAACGCAAAAGAGACGCAGGACCTTAATGAACCTCTCGATGGGTCTTTCAGCGGGATAGGCATCTCTTTCAATATGTCGACTGATACTCTTTATGTCATCGAGACGATCGGTGGCGGTCCGTCTGAACGTGTCGGCATACTCCCCGGCGACCGTATCATAAAGGTAAACGACACTGTCATTGCCGGCGTCAAGATGCTCAATTCAGATGTCATGCGCCGTCTTCGCGGTCCGAAAGGCACTGATGTCGACGTGACTGTGCTCAGATATGAAGCTGCTTCTCCCGACACTATCGCCTTCCGTATCACTCGCGACGACATTCCTATCTTCAGCGTAGATGCAGCCTACATGGTAGAACCCGGAATTGGATACATACGTCTCAACAAATTTGGAGCTGAGACTCATAAAGAATTTGTAGAGGCTGTCAAAAAACTCCAGAAGGAGGGCATGAATGATCTTATCCTCGACCTCAGCGACAATGGAGGTGGCTATCTGAAAGCTTCAGTAGATATCCTTGGAGAACTCCTCCCCAACGGCAGTCTTGCGGTATTTACCGAGGGTCTGAACAATCCAAAATATGACTATTTAGCTTTCCCTTCAGAAGCTAAGCCCCTCTTTGGCGATGGCAAACTCGTAGTAATGATGAATCAGTATTCTGCTTCCGCTTCTGAAATCACAGCCGGTGCAATCCAGGATTGGGACCGTGGTGTAATTGTTGGCCGCAGAAGCTTTGGCAAAGGTCTTGTGCAGCGTCCTATTCCTTTCCCAGACGGCTCCATGATGCGTCTGACGGTAGCCCATTATTATACGCCTACCGGCCGGGATATCCAGAAGCCATACACTAAAGGAGATGGAGAGGCTTACGCCCATGACATCATCGACCGCTTCAACCATGGCGAATTAATGCATGCTGATTCCATAAAATATATCGATTCGCTTAAAGTCAACTCCCTTCGCCTTAACCGCCCGATTTATGGAGGTGGAGGCATCTATCCCGACAAATTCGTAGGAATCGATACTACTGAGAACACGAAATATTATCGTCAGGTGATGGCGAAAGGTCTGATAAATAGATTTGCCATCAAGATCGTAGACAATGATAGAAAAGAAATCCTCGCTAAATATCCCACTGATGCAGACTTCTTGAAAGGCTATACGATCAGCGACAAGCAGCTTCAAGAGCTATATGACCTCGCAACGGCTGAAAAGATAGACTTCAATGAAGAAGAGGCTGCCCTGAGCAAACCACTCTTCTCTATGGTTCTCAAAGGACTTGTAGGGCGTGATATCTACGAATCTGCTACATACTTTAAGGTTTATAACGAACGGGATCCGATGTTTAAGACGGCCTTAGATGTGATAAAATCAAAAGAATATTCCGATATCCTCAAGTCTCCCAAATAATTCGATCTCACGACAACACTCTGCCGAGGACGCAAGTCCTCGGTTACTTATTAAACAATAACAACCCAAAATATGAGACAATTGACTTCTGCCATTTTACTGGGCATATCTTCATTGGCATTTGCCCAGTCTACTTCCCCGGAAGAACTTTTAAGATCGGCTAAAAATTTGGATTCAGAAGCTAAGTCAGCTCAGGAAATGCTTGATTCCAATCTGGCGACTGCTGATTCCATAATGTCAATGAATGATTCAATCGTCTATGACAGTTTATTATTTGCTCCGGTAGTTGTGCGCGACCTGTCGGAAATTCTCGAATCTCTTCCGGATACTATGCCGCAACTTCCATTCAATCCCATTGTAGGTCCATGGGTATTCTCCGGATATCGCACTCAAAAAGACAGGTCGTTTAATGATATCAACGATAGCATCTGTATCGATATAGATAAGATCAAAAATACTTCTTGGGATAAAAAGTTGGCTACCCCGGAATGGCTCTACAATGCTCTCACTCAGGCAAGAATAAGCGGAGACTATATGTATAAATCAATGGTATATACTCCGCATACCATCCAATATACATATTGGGGGCTTCCGGTACCTCCCCGTTTGCCGGAAGATGACGTGACTCTTGGCACGTATATCAAGAATCTTGATCTTCCCGAAGTAGCCATTGCTGATGCTCTTCTCCCTGAATTCGAGCAGAAAAAGAAGCATTGGCTGCACAAGTTCAATACCGGATTGCAGTTCTCTCAGGCATACGTGTCGAAAAACTGGTATCAAGGTGGCAACAATTATCTGCAACTTCTCTATAATTTCTATTGGAACGTGCAGCTCAACCCAACGTATCATCCCAACGAAATTTTTGAAAGCACAGTCAACTATAAGCTTGGCATTAATTCAGTGGAGCAAACTGATGTTCACAGAAAGTATTCTCTTTCAGAAGACAATTTCCAATACAATGTCAAATATGGTTTCAAGGCTTTCAAAAGATGGTTCTACACAGTGACGGGACAATTCAAGACCCAGTTCTTCAGAAACTATAAGACTAATACTGACATACGCACTGCATCTTTTCTTTCCCCCGCTGATCTCAACCTTGGTCTCGGTATGACATATTCTTATGCCAATACAAAAAAGACTTTCAATATGACGGCATCAATTGCCCCACTCTCCTACAACCTTAAGATATGCATTGACGATAAGATCGACCACACCCAATTCAATATCCAGCCCGACCATAAGACCCACAACGAATATGGTTCGAGTGGCGAGGTCAACATGACATGGCAAGCCACTTCCAACATTTCGATGCGCACACGCCTTTTCGCATTTACCGACTACAATTATTTCCAAGGCAACGTAGAGACGACTTGGGATTTTGCAATCAATAGATTTCTCAGCACCCAGATATATGTCAATATGAGATATGACTCCAGTTCTGACTTCAATATCAGCAAATGGCACCACTGGATGATGAAAGAAATCCTGAGCTTCGGCCTATCATACACCTTCTCCACTAAGTGATGAAGACTTTCAGACACATAATAACGGCGGTTCTGATATTTATTATATCAGTGCCGTCGTTTGCGTTTTTCCCTACGGAATCCGACATTCGCGACTGGTGCGACTCCGGAGCCCTATCTCCAATCGAAGGGATTTGGGAATACCCCGAAGACGGCGCAAGAGTTCTCATTCAGGCTGATCCCACTCACCCCGGAACATTTTCCATTTACATCATAAGCACTCCTGACTGCCGCCTTGAATACGGCGACGTGATAGGCCGTATTCATCCATCAGTCGATGCCAAGCAATTCCGGCTCGAGCAGTGGACTCGCAAGGAAAAATCAATCTTTTCTAAAGCAGTAAGCTGTGTCGCTACCCTTTCGTCTGATGGAGAAACCCTGCGCATAAAGTCGCCGAAACTGAAGTTTAAAATCAACCTCAATACCCTCCTCCCCCGCTTTTGGAGAATCGTAAGGGTATCATATGATGATCCGACCGACAAACTTCCTGCCGG
>CAMWLX010000190.1 GCA_947175225.1 uncultured Porphyromonadaceae bacterium | reverse complement strand
TTGAGTCGGATATATTTTTCAACTCTCTTTACATAGTGAAGAGATCTCAATTCTCAATTCTCAATTAAGATTAAAGATTGTAGTATTGTTTAAACCATGCTACCGTGCGGTTGATGCCATCCTGAAGCTTGGTATCTGGCTTGAATCCGGTAGCTTCGCCGAGTGCTGAGGAGTCGGCATATGTCTGATATACATCTCCTGGCTGCATCGGCAAGAAATTCTTCTTTGCCTCACGTCCGATGGCATTCTCGATGCATTTGATATAGTCCATCAGGCGCGTTGGCTGTTGGTTGCCAATATTGTATACGCGATATGGGGCAGGGGAGGTAGCAGGGTCGGGATTGGTCTCATCCCAATCCTTATTGCCTTCCGGAATTACATCGCATATTCTTACTATACCTTCTACGATATCATCAATATAGGTGAAGTCGCGGAGCATATCTCCGTTGTTGAAGACTTTTATGGGCCGGTCGTGCAATATGGCATCAATGAATAGGAACGGTGACATATCCGGGCGTCCCCAAGGTCCATAGACAGTGAAGAATCGGAGTCCTGTTGTCGGAAGATCATAGAGCTTAGAGTAGGCATGTGCCATAAGTTCATTGCTTTTCTTTGTAGCGGCATAGAGACTGACGGGGTGTGCGATACCATGATGTTCTGAGAAAGGAACCTGACCGTTGAGTCCGTATACGCTTGATGAAGAAGCATAGACAAGATGTTTCACCTTATTATGGCGGCATCCTTCAAGAATATTGATGAAGCCATCGATGTTGCTTTCGATATAAGCCTGTGGGTTAGTGATGGAATAGCGTACGCCGGCTTGGGCGCCTAAGTTCACTACCAAGTCAAAATTGCCATTGGCAAAGAGCATCTGCATAGCTTGAGTATCCTCTAAGTTCATGCGGATGAAAGAGAAGCGTTCATCGGAAGTGCTTTTCGCAAATTTATACCAAGCTACGTCTTCTTTTGCGATTCCCAATTCCTTCAGACGTCCATACTTAAGTTCGGGGTCATAGTAATCATTGATATTGTCAAGGCCAACGACAGTGTCACCCTTGTCGAGAAGGCGGCGGCAAACCGCACTTCCAATAAATCCGGCAGCGCCGGTCACAAGTATATTCATATCCTTTAAAAACTTTGTTTTCTGCAAAATTAACACTAAAATCCCAATCCACCAAATAAAAAAGTGCATAGACAGAGATCCTGCTTTACGCAGGGACCGGGATACCCATGTTATTTTAGAAAGATTACTTGGCAATATAATAATTTTTATATATCTTTGCAAACATAAATACGACGATCTATGGCTATTTCAAATAAAGTTGGTCCTCCTGTGACTGGAGATGATTTCTACGGAAGGGTTAAAGAACTCTCACAAGCTTATGACTATCTTGACACCAATCATTCTTTGGTATTATCAGCACCAAGAAGAATTGGCAAATCTTCATTTGCAAAAAGATTAGTTGAGGATAAGAAGAAAGTCGGTTGGAATTGTGTATATATTGATTTGGAAGGGGTGCAGTCTCAAGAGGAATTCTTAAACATTTTGATCAATAAATTTGAAAAGTCAAAGATCTGGAGCCAGGCCATGGATACAGCTGGAGGATTCCTCAACCGCGTTATTGAGGGTGTAAAGGGCATTGGTCCGATAAAAATTGACTTCTCTCATCCAGAGATATCTCAAAATCTTTATTCTCTTTTGTCTGAATCCATCAATCACACTAAGAACACACTTGTCGTGATTGACGAATTGCCATTATTTTTAAATAGCATAGACAAGGAAGATCAATCTCACAAGAATGTTGGTTTCATGCTTAACTGGTTGAGAAGTTTGAGACAAGTTACTGACACCAAAATACGATGGATATTCTGCGGATCTGTAGGGCTACACAACTTTACAAGCATGAGGAATCTGACAATGACCATCAATGACATGGTGTCCTTTGATTTTGATGCGCTTTCGAAAGAAGAAGCAGAAGGTCTGACCATGGCTTTGGCAGAATCATTAAGCCTGCCGATTTCTGAAAGGGTTGTGAAGTATATACTTGATAAGATAGAGTGGTATATACCATACTTTATCCAACTTATCTTCTCAACAATAAAGAATTATCCGGATGTAAGAAATGGTATCACTGAGAAAATGATAGATGATGCATTTGATCAAATATCGCATAATGATGAACTTAGTACATGGTATGAGCGACTTGCCGAATACAATGGATATAGAGAAGGCGCAGTATTGCTTTTAAATGCGCTAAGTATGGCTGATAATGGTCTTTCAAGAGCAGAACTACTCGATATGTATGCAGCATACACAGAAGAATCTCTCATCCAAGCCAATGCTAAGTTCAGTCTCATACTCAACATGATTGAGCATGATGGTTATATAATCCGACTAAATGGAGGCATTAGAAGATTTCACTCTCCCTTAATCAAAAATTGGTGGTTCTCTAAATTTGTTGAATGAAAGCTTTGAACTTTGTGCAAGCTGACTCCTATCATTCCATTTGTGATGCGCGTAATGTTTGAGGAATTTTTTTAGCATCATCTATCAGTTGCTTCACACTCATTTTCCCTTGAGACAGGGAGCTAAATACTTGAAGCTGTAGTTCATATAGCTGAGGATCATATTGACCGCCTCTTCCTCACCAAGACCTTCCGTCATAATATCCATAACAGGGAAGAGCGTATGTTCTTAATCTGAAATAAAGTTAAATAAGTTTAATATAATGTTTAGGGTCTTGCATATATCAGATATTAAGTCTAAATTTGCATCAGCTACCAAGCTAAAGCAGCTGTCAGAGCCGATTTAGCGGTTTTAGCTAAAAATTATGAAAAAAAGACAACAATGAAATCAACTTGTATCCCTCTCCTTACATCCATAATTCTCCTAATCCTGGGATTCACTAACGCCCGGGCTCAAACTTGCCGTGTGTCGGTAGGAAGCTCAAGCGATGGGCTGCAGACTTACAAAGAGGTTTTTGAATACGACTATGTGGAAGTGAAACCTTCCTTCCCCGGAGGCAATGAGGCCCTCCTTAACTACATCAATAAAAACCGTCATTATCCGGCAGATGCTTACGAAAATGGCATAGAGGGACGGGTGACATGCAGTTTTGTAGTAAACGCAAACGGCAATATCTCCCATATAAAGGTTATCAAGGGGTGTAATAAATCTCTAAACGCAGAGGCTATACGTCTGCTCGCGGAAATGCCAAATTGGCTTCCGGGACGTCAAGCTACACAATGTGTCCCCGTTAGGGTTGTCCACTGCATTCCTTTTAGGAAATAGAAGACTCGTGAGACGCAATTAAAGATAGTATGATAGATTGAGGGCGAGGGTAGTGGCTGATTTATGTGGCTGTGAGAAGCTGACGCCAATCCCAAAGTCTTTCACATTCAGTCCTAAGCCAAGTGAAAAACCACTTAGGAAATTCCTTTGGTGAGTGCCCATGTCTCCTCTGGTCTTATAATTATATCCCAACGCTGCGTAAAAACGATCTGAAGGCGAATATTGCAAGCCGAATGTCAAATGCCTGAAAAATGTTGGGATAAATTTATATTCCTCTTCTTGAATATCAGAAGAGTCGGCGCTTGTGCCGTTTTGGTCATGCTTATAATAAGGGAGTTTCCAATGTGTCAGATGATGAGCAGTGATCGATAGAGAGAATGGTCCATTCGCAAGCCCTTTCATAAATCCTAATTGAACATCAAACGGCAAGTGGTCGTATTCCTCATTGAATCTCTTCACTTGGCCTCCGGCATTTTTGATTACTGCTGCCAGCGAAAGGTCTTTTTCTTCATCATAATAATTAATGCCGAGGTCAGCAGCCAAAGCTACAGCCGTATATTCTTCGTAATTGCTATATATCACCTTTGCGTTAATGCCGCCACGCAGGCGTTCGGTGAAGTCATGGCTATATGTGCCTTCTATGGCGATATCCTGTGGATTGAAAGTCCCTGTAAAGCTGCCATCAGAAGTATATCCGTCAATTTTCCCATAGTCAAGATAGCGAACTCCGACGGCGAAAGCACCTCGTTCGCCTACACCTTGTGCATAACGAGCAGCCGCGAAATTTGATGAGCCGAAATATCGCATATAGCTGAGAGCCGCCACGCGCCCTATCTCATTGCCTAACAATCCCGGATTCTGGTCGACCATCATCGGGTCCGGACCAGCGGCTGCAATAGCATATCCTCCGAGTGCCAATGCATGTGTGGCCGACGAAACATCCAAAAACGAATAAGCGTTAGCCGCCAACTGCCCATACGCCAAGGTAGACGACAGCAATGCCGCCCCTATCAGTGCCATCTTAAGGCCTTTTCGATTCATCTTATGCATATACATATCTAAAAAACGAACATTGTCCTTTTTTATTGTAGAAGTTGCTTAGTAATAGAAAAAAATAAATTGGTAAAGTTTGCTCCAGATTAGCCCCGATTGCTGCCAATCTTATAAAACCTGAGCATCAGTTCGGGGTCAATGGTTGGCTGATAAAAATTATTGATCTTTGATCATTGGATGTCGTAAACAGAGCGTTTTTAGCTGCTGCAAGAAAAATTAATTTGTTTAGAACGGGATTTTTCAGTAAATTTGCACTTTAAAAATATAAATCAGCTGATGGTTTGTTATATATTAAGGTAGCTTTTGTAGCTACCAATCTTATATACAGACAACTGACAATTGAAATCTGAAAACTCAAATACATATGGACAAAAAAGCTCTTTTGATTATCCTTGACGGATACGGTATCGGAGATCATCAGAAAGACGATGCCATCTACAACACTCCCACTCCTTTCATCGACAGCCTTGTGGCTGAATATCCAAATTCTCAACTCCAGGCTTCAGGCGAGAATGTCGGTCTCCCTGACGGGCAGATGGGCAACTCAGAAGTAGGTCACCTCAATATAGGTGCTGGTCGCGTAGTTTACCAGGACCTCGTGAAGATCAACCGCGCTATCGCTGACGGCAGCTTTATGGAAAATCCCGAGATCAAGAGTGCTTTCGGATATGCTCAGAAGACTGGCATGCCTATCCACTTCATGGGTCTTACATCTGCCGGAGGGGTGCACTCAAGCCTCGACCATCTTTTCGCTCTCTGCGACACAGCAAAGGCATACGGACTCGATAAGGTATATATCCATGCATTCATGGATGGACGCGACACCGACCCTAAGAGCGGTGCCGGATATTTGAAAGAGGTAGAAGATCACTGTGCCAAGAGTGCCGGAACTATTGCTTCAGTCATAGGGCGATACTATGCTATGGACCGTGACAAGAACTGGGACCGTGTCAAAGTGGCATACAATCAACTTATTTACGGAATCGGCAAGGAAACTTCCGACGTTGTAAAAGCTGTTGAAGAATATTATGCAGAAGGGATCACTGACGAGTTTATGAAACCAATCGTCAACGACAAGGTAGATGGCCGCATCGGTGCAGGCCACGTTGTGATTTTCTTCAATTATCGTAACGACCGTGCTAAAGAGCTCACTACAGTGCTCACTCAGCATTCAGAAGCTGGCATGAACACTATCCCTGACCTCCAATACTATTGCATGACTCCTTACGACAGCAGCTTCACCGGAGTTCATATCCTTTTCCCGAAGGAAGATGTAGAGAATACTCTCGCTGAATACCTTTCAGCAAAGCAGCTTAAGCAGCTCCATATTGCAGAGACTGAGAAATACGCTCACGTTACTTTCTTCTTCAATGGCGGCCGTGAAGCTCCTTTTGAGGGTGAAGAACGTATATTAGTGCCTTCTCCAAAGGTTGCCACTTACGATCTCAAGCCTGAAATGTCTGCTCCTGAAGTGACTGAAAAACTCGTTGAGGCTATTGATAGCGAGAAATATGAATTTATCGTTGTCAATTTCGCCAACGGCGATATGGTAGGACACACAGGTGTATATCCGGCTATACAGAAGGCTGTAGAGACCCTTGATGAGTGTGTGAAGAAAGTGATCACAGCAGCCCTTGCGCATGGCTACGAGAGCATCATCATCGCCGATCACGGCAATGCCGACCACGCTCTCAATGAAGATGGCACTCCAAACACTGCCCACTCGCTCAATCCTGTTCCATTCATATATGTTGGCGACAAGAATGCGAAGGTGAAAGACGGACGTCTGGCCGATGTGGCTCCCTCATTGCTCCACATCCTCGGAATCCCCCAGCCTAAAGAGATGACAGGAGAAAACTTAATCTCCAATGATAAATGATTAATTTAAAATGAAAAATTATAAGTGATGAAGAAGACTATCATCACGGCTATAATCGCGGGGGTGGCATTGTGTGCCGCTGCCCGCGATTTAGTCATATTGCATACCAATGACACTCATTCGCTGATTCTTCCTGATGGCGACGGCAAAGGAGGAGTGCTTCAGCGCAAGGCTATCATCGACTCAGTGAAAAGGGCAAATAAAGACGTGCTTCTGATTGATGCCGGCGACAAGGTGCAAGGCTCTCTCTATTTCAAGTTTTTCAAAGGAGACGTAGAATATCCTCTGCAAAATCTTCTTGGTGTGGATATCAGTATCCTCGGCAACCATGAATTTGACAATGGACTGAAGGCTCTCGCTGACAAAGAGCGTATGCTCAAGACGGAACGTCTATCAGCCAACTATGACTTCACCGGGACGGCAGCCGAAGGTCTCTTCAAGCCATATACTGTCAAAACAATAGGGGGGAAGAAAATCGGTTTCATAGGAATCAATATCGATCCGGAATCCATCATCGCGCAAGCTAACTATGAGGGAATGGGATTCAAGAATGTTATAGAGACTGCAAATGAGACCGCTGCCTTCCTGAAAAAAAAGAAGAAGTGCGATCTTGTAGTAGCCGTCACACATATAGGA
>CAMWLX010000189.1 GCA_947175225.1 uncultured Porphyromonadaceae bacterium | reverse complement strand
TTTGTATATTTGCTTTGTTTTTACTATTTTTGCAGTGGATAAAGACTTTCTATGATATTTTTATATGGCACGTACAAAACTTATTGCTAAATATGCGGCTCTCGATACTCCTGATCTCGCAGAGCGCATCCATAAGGCTATTACCGGATATATTTCGGAGAATGGTGTCGATGAGCTTCCTTATCTTGAGCTGAACGGCAGATGGACCGGCACTCTTTCTATCACAGACGGCGGATGGAGAGGAGATTTCGATTTCCTTTACCCAGTGCTGAGTATGTGCAGGGTTGACCGTAAGGGGAATGTATTTGCAGACATGGCAAAGATAGAAAAAAGAGTTGCCAACTGGAGGGAAATCCTCCATACTCCCCACGACGACGACAAATACATCGGAGTGTGCGACGACACGTTCGAACATGGCAGTTATCTCGAAGATGATGCCAACGACTTCTATTCTGCTTCCTATAAAAGTGAATTGAAATCCTTTCTTAATTCCGACAATCCTGATATCCTTGAGCATGACAAGGCTTTGACAGAAATAGATGATCTTTTCCGCGATGAGCAAAATCCGGCAGCCCCGAAACGCGTATTTGGAGAAGGGTTTGCCGTGCAGCGTATCGACAGTGCCGAAGACTTCCGTAAGTTGATGGAAGCAATAGAAGCAGATGCAGCCGCCGGAGGATCTTCATGGATTAATCCAGACTTCGATATGGATAATATCGAGGAGATATTTGCTGCAGAAGATGACAAGAGTCAAAAATGGATGCAATGGATCGACGACCTCCGCAACGGCCGCTTCGGCGAACTCCCCGAAGACTTCGACGGGCTCGCCGAACACGAATGAATCTGTATAAGTTTTTTTAGCGGATATGTAATTGGCACTATATAAGCAATCTGATATCTCCAATGTCTTTTGGGCATCAAACGATGGATTCAAAAGCGGACGTGATCCACTAGGTATCCAAAATAGTTCAATCGCTACTTATAGCAAATTGCTCCCTGGTCTTACCAACCTAACAACACATATGCGTTATTATAGCCTTTATTGCTGGTTACTTAGTGAATATGACAAATTTGATAAAAAATTGCAAATCACCTTGCATCAATATAATTATATACGACGAGCAGAATTAGCGATAGCTTTGATTATGAAGGATCAAGGCATCAGCGGAGTGGTTGGCTCTTTGTTTATTTCACAAGGAAAATGTAAGATTACTGAACGTGGCGTTTATAACATCAAAGAGGGTGCTGATTACGAATCAAAAGAGAAGTACTGGACATTTAAAAGTGGAGCTCTTGGACAATACTATTTCGGGGCTCTTAGTCATTATGAACTCGTAAAAATTGAAGAAGGTAGATTTTACCTGCGTGATAAGGGTAAAGATTTAGCTGAAGCCTTTAGAAATAGTGTTGACGAAGACATTCGAGAGTTATTTTTGGAATGTATTCGCGATGGTAATATTACGGAGGAAGAAATATTAGAGGTACAACCATTATGCCTTAATCGCATACCTACAAAATCAGACGAATGGAGATATCTTAATAATTTGCTTCTTAAAAAGGATGATAATTCTTCCTTTAGAAGAGATACTATTTTCCTAATGCTCAATGATATTTCTCAAGGAGTAAGAATCCAGGATTTCGTAAGAAATCGCTTTTTGAATCTTAACGTCAATATTCCAGCCTCATTTGGATGGTATTTCTACTATTTATGTGAAAATCTACATTACTGCATTGATTTATTCTTCAGTCTTATACTTAACAAAATTCATGAATTACAGAATCCAACGATGACATTATTATCTGAAGATATAACTGAAACACTAATGTCGGTTATAGATAAAGATAATAAAGACAAATCTCTCAATGAATTGAGAATGAATGTTAATGAGCGTATTGACATTCTCTATGAAGAGATAAGAAATAAGGTTGGTAAACAAAATTATATTTCAGCCGTCGCAGACTCAATAAAACTTCTGGGGAGATTGTATACTGAATTCGAAAACAACGCCAACACAATAGAAGTTTTTGAAAGTGAAAATAATTTAAAGCATCAAAGGGGAATATTTAGTGTTGGAATAAAATCTTATGTAAAGCGTTACTTGAATTTACCTGTATCCATTTTTATTAAAACTTTGATTAGGCAAATAATGGAGGAACATACAATAGTTGCTATAGCCAAGATGGGTACGAATAACTCAGATTTAAGAAAATTTATTCTTGAAGATGGACGGCTTGTATTAGTAGAACAACGATATCCTGTGGAGACATCTCCTCGTATTTCTGCCCTATTTAGTCTTCTGCAAGATATGGGTTATATCAATAACGAGAATAAACCAACTCAAATTGCAAAATATTTTATTGAGAATTATGGAAAAGAATGAGCATGCTATTTTTTTTGATATACCTGGTAGCGGCAAAAATGGGAAATATCATTCCGCTGTACTTACCACTTATGCCATTGATTTAATACATTTTGATAATCAATTGCTTAATATGCTTCATCGTAAGCAAATTTGCAGTGTTAATGTATTTGCAGATTCAAACCAAATGGATAAATCTATGGAATATGTATCTCCCATATATATACAAAATCTTGGGAAGAAGTATTCTATTACTAATGTAAATTCTACAGGAGCCTTTCATCCTAAAATCAATTTCTTTATAGGAGACGAAGCTGTTATGGTAGTATTTGGTTCAGGGAATCTTACAGTTGCTGGACACGGCAAAAATCATGAGGTCTTTACAGGTTTGATGATAGATGAAACCAACAAATCTCATCGTCCACTCATTGAAGAATGTTGGCAATATATATGTCAACTTACAAAACAATGTGATGATTTTAATTGTAACAGAATTCTCCAAGAGATTCCTGAAAATTGTATATTTTTAGATCCAGCATTTAAAGTTGTTCCTCATAGTATGCACAAAGTGCAAGAAGACTTGCAAGCAGCTTTGTTATATAACGACTCACAATCGGGTATTTTGCAGCAAATTTCAAAAATTGTACCTGTAGATAAAGTGAAAACCGTCACTGTACTTAGTCCATATTTCGATGAATGCGGAGAATCTTTAATTGCGTTGTCGGATCTTTGCCCAAATTCTAAAATAAACGTACTTATTCACAAAGATTGTGTGTTACCACCTACTAAGCTACCTAAGAATGAAAGAATCAATTTTTATGATTTTAGTGAAACAAGTAGGGGTAAAATGGTTTTTAAAACATATCATAGACAATTACATGCTAAGGTATTTCATTTCAAAACCAGGGATTCTGAATACTGTGTTATTGGTAGTGCCAATGCAACAAAAGCTGGTCTTGGAACAATGACCAAGAAAGGAATAAACGAAGAATTTGGAGTCTTGTATCATTCAAAGACACATGATTTTATATCGCTCCTTGGTTTGAAAACCAAGAAAAGAATTAATGTTCCAGGTTGCAGGGTTAATTTGTCTTCCGAAAAACCAACCATCAAAAAAAATCAAATAAGAATAGTATCTGCCCAATACGAAGGAGAGAAATTATCGATACGATGTGGTGAAAAGATATCTAAAGATACACTCTTTGTCGTAGATAATGGATGCGATCCCCTTATGGTAAAGGTCCAACCAAACTATGATAATAGATGTGGGACTGATTGTAACTTAAACAAAGGCCAATATATTTGTTATTTTGTTAATAAAGATAACGTATGTATCTCTAATAAAATCTTTCTTCATTGGCCAGAACTACTTGCAACTACGAATCCCTCAATAACGAGCCGCAAACTTAATAAATTTATTTCTCTTATTGAAAATTTTGGATATAATGGGATGGAGGTCGTAGATATACTTTCTGATGTGATGTGGGACTTAATAGATAATACCGACGATGGAGTGCATTATGAAATACAGAATTCAACGATAGATAAAAGACACTCTGAGAGATCTTTGCCCAACATAGCATACAATCCAGATTATGATAATGATGAGGTAAAGAGCAGTAGGACATTACAAATTGATAGCACATCAAGATTGATTGAGTGTATAGAGGAGAGTATAAGAAAAAAAATTCGCTCCATCACTGATTCACTCTATGATGAAGAAGAAGAAGGCTCAGCAGAAACAAGCAATCTCAGGAATGTGGATGACCAGGAAGATATTTATGTCAGCAACAAAGAAATAAAGGGATATGGAGAAGTTGCTGCATCATTGCTGATGACTTATCAGAAAATGATAGACAAACGGTATGAACAAGTAAGACTTACAGGAAATAGCTACATTACTAAGGATGATTTAAATTTTTTCTCCTTATCAATGTTTACTGCAATAGAGATATGTTGGCTTAATAAAAGTCATTATAAATTTGACCATATTGCACCACTATATAGAAGCCAGAATCAAAAACAGTTTTATGATAGTTTGGAAAGGAGCATAAGTAATATTGGTTTTGTCGCATTAGAAAAATTTGTAAAGTTTTGTTGTACCCTTAAGAAACATAAACGAGCAGATGATAACTATAATATGGTGGCCTTACGCACTATGAAATATGTTATCTTATATGGATGTTTGTTTGACAAACTTACCCACTTCAAAATTAGAGAAATTAAAAGAGAGAAATTATTGGATGCAATAAAAAGTTTAGTTTCATTATTCGGGATACCTTCTATTGATTATCTCAAAACTGAACTTGAACCACTCTCAAAAAGGTATGATTATGTTTTTCGCATGTCGCATGTTGAAAACATATTGCAATCGCTTAGTTGATAAATCCTACTCATCTTGAATGGTTGGATATTACGACAAAGCCTCCTATCCATTTCAGACTTATCCACTAAAGGCATACTTAGACGACACGCTGAAGGAGACTGACTAATATTTCAAACCGCACAACCATATTTGCCGTAAAAAATTTACGGAATATCAAAAATTATTAGTACCTTTGTATCCGAACAAAATTAATTAATCAAGATGCTGACGAAATTTGCTGTTACGAATTATAGGGGCTTTGCCGAGCGTATAGAATGGGATTTATCCAATCCCGCTAATTACGAGTTTAATAAACACGTTATAAAAGACGGAGTTATTAAAAATGGTATTATATATGGTCCGAATGGCTCTGGGAAAACTAATTTCAGTTTAGCATTGTTCGATATTGAATATCACCTCTCTTATAAATGGAAGAAAATAGATTATTATAATAACTTCATTTACGCGGGAGACAATACAGGTATTGTCAAGTTTGAATATTCATTCAAATTCGGAGAAGACACCATAAACTATATTTATGGGAAAAATGCATCAGGAACGTTGGTTGAGGAAAGTCTTTATGTCAATCAGAAAAATATATTCGAGCGTAAGAAAAACTCGTTCAGAATTGACAAAAATCAGTTCCCCATAGATGAAAGTATTGAAAGGAATCTTGAAGACAATGCCAATAATGTGTCTATCATAAATTTCTTAATGACTTCATTCCCTCTTGGTTCCGACCATTATCTTATGAAACTTACCGGATTTGTAAATTCGATGCTATGGTTTAGAAGTCTTGATGTGAGAGAATTTATCGGTCTGGATACGCGATTGACTGTACTTGACGAGTTTTTCATCAGTAATAATCTTCTTGATGATTTTTCTGATTTTTTATATAAAGTAAGTGGACAAAGGTTTAAGTTTGCGGAGCATGGCAAGACAGATAAAGAAATACTCTGTATCATTGATAATAATACAATACCATTCCTGCTTATAGCATCAACCGGCACCCGCTCTTTGCAGCTTCTGTATTTCTGGATGAAACGTATGAATGAGGCTTCATTTGTCTTTATCGATGAATTTGACGCTTTCTATCATTTCCGTCTTGCCTTTGAAGTATGTAAACAATTGTTTGATCTGGATTGCCAGATTTTTACATCCTCCCACAATACATACCTGATGACCAATGATCTTCTGCGTCCGGATTGCAATTTTATCCTGAACAATAATAAGATCAAATGCCTTGCCGATTGTACTGATAAAGAATTGCGCTTCGGTCATAACATTGAGAAAATCTATCGTGCAGGAGCTTTCTATGATGAATAAGGAAAAAACACTTTTTATCTTTGAAGGTGCAAGATCAGAAGATAAATATGTAGAGAAGTTGGAACGTAACTTCTTAGGAGAACGGCACGCAATAAAGTGTGTATTTGACGCAGAGATATATCAGCTTTATAGGGCCATCAAGGAAGAAGATGGATTTCCAATAGATATCGTATCGTTGCTGAAAGAGCGTACTGCTAAAAATGCTGAAATACTTAAGGGTTATGCTCGCGATAGTTTTGCATACGTATATTTGTTTTTCGACTATGATGGACATTCTTCTCTTGCTGATGACATATCGATAAAGGAGATGCTATCTTTCTTCAATGATGAGACTGAAGAAGGAAAGCTTTACATTAGCTATCCGATGGTGGAAGCAATAAGGCATTTCAGGAATATGGAGAGTTTCAAATCGCTGACTGTGAAATGTAAACGTTCAAACTGTCCATATTTAGCGGATTGTTCGGATAAGGATAATTGCCTGGATGAGCCTCACTATAAAACATTCAGCATCTCAGACAGTCGTTCACAACTATCCAACATAAACTCATATAATAAAGAAGTTTGGCAAGAACTTATTTCGGCACATATCTGTAAAGCTAATTATCTTGTCAACGACATTTTTGACATGCCTGAATCGTTGATTACCCAAGAAACTATTTTTGCAAGACAATTAGAAAAACATATTTCCCACAGATGTCCCGAAGTTGCTGTGCTGAGTGCTTTCCCCCTATATGTTCTGGACTATTTTGGATGTGAAAAGATTCTCAAGAAACTGAATCCTTAATATCATCTATTTAAGAAGTTGTTTAAA
>CAMWLX010000188.1 GCA_947175225.1 uncultured Porphyromonadaceae bacterium | reverse complement strand
CTTCAAGATGTGTGTTGAAGTGTCGTTTCATGGTGCAAAGTTACTAAAAATTTCTAAAATATGAAAGTCAGTTCAACTGTCTAACAGGCGGAGAATCGCTGAGTCGCTCAGTGATTCAGAGACTGAACTTTTCTTTTGCCAAAGCCATAATCACCCCGATTAAATCTTCAGCGATGTCTTGCCTTTCATCGAAGTATGCAAGGCAACCGGAAACGATAGACTATATCATCATCACCAACGAAATCAGCAATCCATAACGTAGATTCATAATTTATGTGTTTGACCATACTTAAAATATGCCATGTGATGTCGACATTGTGATAAAACAGTATAAAAAACGTTAAGGAAGAAATAACATAATTATATAGTGTTTTCTTTATATTCATGCGCTTTAACTGAAATAATTTTTGTAAATTTGCGTCATGAATCGAAAAGAACACTTATTGAAAGCAATATATAGACACAGCCTGGCATTACTGCCACAAATTTGTCTTCTACTCATAATGGGCGCAGCCGGAAGTTTGACTGCTTTTGCGCAAGGAGACCGTGACTGGAATCCTAAGGCGATGCCCGGAGAAGGAGAGCCGATGGAGACTGTGAAAGAGCCGTCGGCGTGGACTCTCACATATCCTCTTGGATTCCATATTCCAGCAGAAGTGGATACTGCCCAATATAACTATCAGCGACGTAGTATTCCTACACTGGCGAGCGATGCCTGGACTACTACCGGCAATCTTGGGGCTCCGGGAATGAACCTGTTATGGTTTGAAAGAGAGAAACCGAGTGGATTTCTATTTTACGATGCCCTTGGATTCTGGATGCCAAGTTTTGCGAAGCAGAAATTCCACAATACGTACATACCTACCACAATAGTACAATACAATTATACCGGAAACTCTGAAAACCATCAAGACCGACTGCAGGCAGACTTTGCCGGGAATGTCAACAGGCGTATTGGTATCGGAGGCTTCATCGACTATCTGCACTCAAAAGGATGCTACAATTATCAAGCAGCTAAGGACTTCAATTTCGGTCTCTCCGCCTATTACTTCGGAGACCGTTATGAACTTCAGACTTTCTATCAGCAATATGCCCATCAGAACTTAGAAAATGGGGGCATCACAGACGACCGTTATATAACTGACCCTGCAACAGTACAGGGAGGCGTCACCTCAGTACAATATAAGAGTATCCCTACACGCCTTACATCTGCCAAGAACCTCCTCAATGGCGCAGAATTCTATATGAATCACGCTTATAAAATAGGATATTGGAGTGAAGAGCAAGTCAACGACACGTTGACTCGAGACATATATATCCCTGTAATGAAACTACTTTATAGTTTCGACTACCAACACTATCGCCATACATTCAGCGAGAAGAGCCGGGCTCAAGATTTCTGGGAGAACTTCTATTTTGAGCAAAACAGCACATACGATAATACCAAGCTCAATAGTTTCAGCAATACAGTGGGGATATACTTCATTGAAGGTTTTCAAAAATGGATGAAATTTGGCCTTTCCGCTTATGCCACTTATCAACTTAATCAATTCACTCTTCCAAATGCCGGATATGTGACGAATACTGAAATCGACGACCCATCAGAAGGGCAGCAACCATCACCTGAAGAGAATGGATTGACTCCGCTTCCAGCAAATGGAATTCCTGATGCCAAACACAATCAAAATTTTGTCTTCATCGGAGGCAGACTTGAGAAAGCCCAAGGGTCTATCTTGCGCTACAATGCGGATGTCAGATTCGGGCTAAGCGGCGATGCAGCCGGCGACCTCGAACTGAATGGTCAGATATTGACCAATATCCCACTTTTCGGCGACACCGTGTCAATTGAAGCTCACGGTGGATTTCATAACACAACGCCTGATTGGCTTACGAAACACTATGTCTCCAACCATTTCATATGGAGCAATGATTTCGGAAAGACTCGGTCGGTGATGTTTGGAGGAAGCCTTGAAATTCCTTGGACAAGGACAAAGGCTATGATTGATGTGGAAAACCTACAGAACCGTATTTATTTTGGAAGCGATTTCCTTCCACATCAGCACAGTGGGAATGTACAGATAATGTCTGTCGGACTGCAGCAAGACTTCAAGATCGGGATATTGAACTGGAACAACCGGGTCACTTGGCAGGTATCATCTGATCAGAACATTGTGCCTCTTCCTCAACTGAGTGTCTACAGCAATCTATTTCTCAAGGCAAGGCTTTTTAAGGTGCTTCACATACAAGTTGGTGTAGACTGCGATTACTATACTAAGTATAAAGGATATACATATCAGCCTGCGACAATGACTTTCTGCAATCAGAATGAGACTTCGCTTGGAGGATATCCATTCTGCAATGCATACGTCAATTTGCGTCTATACCGATGCCGATTCTATGTGATGATGAGCCACGTGAACCAAGGACTTTTCGGAAGTGCCTACAATGAATTCTCTCTTCCTCACTACCCTATCAACCCACGACGTTTCCAAATCGGCATAGCTGTTGACTTTGCCAACTGATTTCGCTAAATCACGCAGGGAAAACAGAGAGACACATGGCGCAAAGATAAATAAGAATCTTTCTGCAAATGATAATGAAAATCTAAGAGTATGAAAAACGATAGAAATAGAAGAGATGCGAAGCCTAAAACCATGCAGATAGCTGTCTATGGATTGCTGCTGATAATTGTCATAATTGCAATGTTTGGACTGCGGCATATTGCCAATGGAAACCACTCTCCGCTTGCAAATGGAGTTAAAGAAGATACCATCCATGCGGCGATTGTGTATGGTCCGGAGAGCTATCGGGTATTGGTGTCGGAAGAGGGCCAAGATAGCATTACGGGTATCAACTATCAGCTGCTCGAGGGGCTTGAGCAGGCACTTGGAGTAAAAGTAGTGATGCATCCAGTAATCGATAGAGAAGCTGCTTTAGCTAAGGTTGCGAGTGGAGAATATGATATTTTCGCATCGCTTCCTGCTGACAATTATCTGAAGAAAGATTTTCTTACTACAAGGGATATTTTCCTTGACCGGATGGTGCTTTTGCAACTGCGCAATGAAAAGACAGGCACAGTGCCGGCATCGAGTGCCCTCGACCTTGAAGGTGACACAATCCATATAGAGAAAGGGAGCGCTGCCCAAAGGCGTCTTGAAAATCTTCAGAAAGAGATAGGGGGAAACATTACGATAATTGAGGAACCCGAACTCAGCGAAGAATATCTTGCCATTAAAGTTGCAAAATCTGCATGGAAATTCTCTGTCGTCAATGAGAAGATTGCCCAGAAAATGAAGGAGCAGTATCCCAATCTTGACTACTCCACCCCGATAAGTTTCACTCAATTTCAAGTGTGGGTCATGCCACAAGGCCACGACTCTCTGCTCAATCTCGTCAACAAATACCTTGATGAAAAAATAAAGCAGTAAACCTCTACGCCTTGCCATTGTTATAAGGATATGAAAAAGATTCTTACCCTTGCAATGCCTTTGCTATTGGCGATGGCATTTGTGCGTCCCGAAGCTAAGGCATGGGATATTGATGCAAAATATATAGGACCGAAGACAGTCACTACCGATATCTCATGGCATCCCGACATATTGCCGGGATATGAGGCTCGGTATGTAGATCAAGGTGAGCAATTTGATGGGCCATGTCGTTCCACTATCGTCAGACTTAAAAGTAAGAAACCATCGAAAAAGGGTTTCCTTTATATCCATGGATTTAATGATTATTTCTTCCAGTCGGAAATGGGAGAACGATTCGTCGATTCAGGATATCATTTCTATGCTGTAGACCTGCGACGCTATGGACGCAGCAAAGAGCCGTGGCAATATCCTTATAATATTCGAGATATGCGTAAATATTATGATGATATTGATTCGGCGGTAGTGCAGATGAAGCGCGATGGCATCGATGACATCACTCTTGGCGGACACTCTACGGGTGGGCTTACTGTGATCTCATACGGTGTGGACAAAGGAAAGGACATCCCGGTCAAAAGAATCGTCACTGACTCTCCATTTCTCGCCTGGAATTTCAATTCATTCTATCGACACATGCTTATTCCCGGGGTAAGGAATCTTTCCACGTTCATAAAGAATGCCAAGATACCACAAGGCAAATGCGACGGTTATGCTTATTCTCTTTTGAAGCAATTTGATGGCGAGTGGACATACAATACGGATTGGAAGATGATTTATTCTCCCCCGGTGACTTTCTCTTGGGTGGGGCAAATCCAATCTACACAAAATAGGGTGAAGAAACATGGCGACAACCTTGCTGTGCCGGTACTTATCATGCATTCAAGCCGAAAGGTAGACGGATGCAATTATGATCCGAGTTTCCAATATGGCGATGCAGTGCTTGACCCGCACATGATTCAGGATGTAGGGATGCGCATAAAGAAGATGAGTCCGAACCCTGTGACGGTATGCACCATTGATTCCGGCCTGCACGACCTTATTCTGAGTAAGAAACCACATCGCGATGCCGCTTATGACTCTATCTTTTCTTTCATAGAACGTCACTAAACGACTTCTAAGTTGCGTTATAGTTTTACTGAATGCAACTTTTTTTTTGCTTTTTATCGTTTTATTTACTAACTTTGTGTTTGAAGTTGAAATTTCAGCTACCAAAATAAAAAAACGACGGAACTATGGAAGAAATAAAGGCACCAGCGACACGACTTCCTCTCTCCCTTCTGCGCCATTGTAGCAACCTCTATGAGGGTGTGGCAAAGGCTGCGTCTTTTACCGACGAAACAGACCGCATCATGCTAGATCTTTTTCGAAAAACCTGCGCCAAAGGACAATCAGCATTCGACGACAAGAACCTTCCCAGAATGGCACTTGCCCTTGAGACAGCCGACGCTTTCGCTCATTTCATAGATGCCGACACCAACATAATCCAAGCCATATTGCTATGCGATTTCTGTGGCGAAGTGATTACCCCTCAAGAAATAGAACAGACATTCGGCCAAGATGTAGCCGAAATGATCAAAGGTATTGAAACTGTAGAGCAATTCTCTGCGAAACGTAATCTTCAAAACCAGGATAATTTCCGAGGATTGATGCTTTCGCTTGCCGATGACATACGTGTCATAATCATAATGATCGTG
Source organism: uncultured Porphyromonadaceae bacterium (assembly GCA_947175225.1). Taxonomy (GTDB): domain Bacteria; phylum Bacteroidota; class Bacteroidia; order Bacteroidales; family Muribaculaceae; genus Lepagella. Next base: position 1,839 of record CAMWLX010000188.1, on the reverse strand, counting down.
CGCGACCTCGTCCTGATGCGACGCATCAATCTCCACCCCGACAATGAATGGGTCACAAATATGGCTTTTGAGGCAAATGTGCTCTACGCGCAACTTGCTCACCGCCTTGGTCTATATAAGATCAAAGGGGAACTTGAAGACCTTTCCCTCAAATACACCAACCGCGAGATATACAAGCAGATCGCAAACAAGCTCAATGAGACAAAACGCTCGCGCGATGCATATGTAGAAAAATTCATTGCACCTGTCAAGAAGAAACTTGAAGATGCAGGATTGACATTCTCCATCAAAGGACGCACAAAATCCATATCTTCCATCTGGGCGAAAATGAGAAAGCAGAAGGTGGATCTTGACCGAATCTACGACCTCTTCGCTATCCGTGTCATAATAGACACTCCCCCTGAGAAGGAGAAAAGCGACTGCTGGCTTGCCTACTCCATACTCACCGACATGTATACCCCTAACCCTGCACGTATGCGTGACTGGATATCCATACCGAAGAGCAATGGATACGAGAGCCTGCATGCCACTGTGATGGGACCGGATTCTAAATGGGTTGAAGTGCAATTCCGCACCAAGAGAATGGATCTTGTAGCGGAAAAGGGTCTCGCTGCCCACTGGCGCTACAAGGGAGTCAAATCAGACTCCACCGACCAATGGATGAACAATATCCGCGACATTCTGGAAGCCGGCAAGGACGACCCCATGCAGCTGATGAAAGATATCCGCATGGATATCTATACAAAAGAAGTGTATGCCTTCACTCCAAAGGGAGACCTCTTCAAATTGCCGGCAGGAGCCACAGTGCTTGACTTCGCATTTTATATACATACAAATGTGGGAGCTCACTGCACAGGTGGAATTGTCAATGGCAGACACAGAAAGATAAGCCATGTCATCCAAAGCGGCGACACTGTTGAGATACTTACCTCAGCAACACAGTCGCCTAAAACGGACTGGATGAATATTGTGGTCAGTTCAAAGAGCCGTAATAAGATCCGTCAGAAACTCCATGAGCAGCTTCAGGCACGCGCCGAACTCGGCAAGGAAGAGCTTATGCGCCGTGCAAAAAACCGTAAGATAGAGATTGATGAGTCATTGATGATGAAGCTCATCAAGAAGGAGGGATACAAATTCGTCAACGAATTCTTCGCCGACATAGCCGACGGAAAGATTGATGCCGGAAAATTCATCAACTCCTATCAGATAGCCACTGCACCTGAGGAGCATACCGAACGGGCTACAGCAGAAGATTTTGAATTGATCCGAGACAATCAAGAATCTGCTGGCGAAGTGCTTACTATCGGAGAAAAATCGATTAAGGGACTCAGTTATAAATTTGCAAAATGCTGCAATCCAATTTATGGCGACAAGGTGTTTGGATTCATTTCCTCCGATGGAATGGTGAAAATCCATAAGACAGACTGCCCGAATGCAGCAAATATACGAGGGCGATATCCCTACCGTCTGATTCGAGTAGAATGGAGTGGAAAGGGGGGATCGGAACTTCCAGTACAGCTCCGTATAGTCGGGCAGGATGATATCGGAATCGTGGCCAATATCACATCCATTATCAGCAAAGAAACTAAGGCCTCGCTACGCAACATCCGAGTAGATTCCAACGATGGGCTCTTCCAAGGATACCTTACTCTTGGAGTTTCTGACAATACAGTTCTTTCTTCTATCATTAAGAAGATAAAGACGGTGAAGGGGGTTAAGGAAGTCACGCGAATTTAATATATATAATTGAGAATTTAGAATTGAGAATTGAGAATTTAGAATTTCAATAATTGAGAATTGAGAATTGAGAATTTTGAGAATTGAGAATTATATATGAAT
>CAMWLX010000187.1 GCA_947175225.1 uncultured Porphyromonadaceae bacterium | reverse complement strand
ATAATACCCTATGTCAAAAGCAAATAAAAGATACTATGCAACGCCATTACGCGTCAAAAACTTCTTTTCGATGTGCCTTCGTGAGATTTTCTAAACTCACGGAGCTCTTCAAGATAGCTGGCTGTGATGACTCCGGAAGGGAGGGCAATTATAGCGACTCCGAAAAGGGAAGACAGCATAGACACTACTCTTCCTATATCTGTCACCGGGCATAGATCGCCATAGCCTACGGTTGTAAGTGTGACTGTAGCCCAATATAATGCATCGAAGAAAGAGTGGAACGTTTCACTCCCGGTATTGGGATTGATGTGAGGCTCAGCGTTAAACATAACCAGAGCGGTGATGAATATGTAGAATAGAGCCAACAGGAGCACTGAAAAAAGAACTTCCCTCTCTTTCTTGAGCACTCTCATAAAGATAGTGATTTTGTCGGAGTATCTGAAAATCTTAAGAAGCCTGACAATCTTCAGAAGGCGCGTAAGTCGTAAAAGTTTAAATTCCGGATTTATCAAATTGAGACCAGGCAATATGGAGAGAAGGTCGATTATTGCCATAGGGGTAAAAGGATAGATAAAATAAGATTTCCATCCTCGCTTCAATTGGAGATCGGATGTATACCAACGAAGCACATAGTCTATAATGAAGGCTGTGACAGTCACCGCTTCGATGACTTTGAATATCGGATAATCATCAATAAACATCAGTGGCACTATGCTTGCGATTATCATCACAAGCATATACCAATCGTAAAGGCGACTTGCCCACATTCCTTTACGATCTCTATTGATCAGATTGTAAATTTTTTGCTGTAGCATAATAGGAGGATCCCATTAGAGGTGGATTGCTTCGCGTACCTATTGGTCGTTTTGTTGGGATATTTTGGGATGTGGGTTGGATATATAGCGTTCGTAATAAACCATCAAGAGAGAGGAGACAGGAAGAGCTATAATCATTCCGATAATGCCTAAAAGACTACCCCAAATCGAGAGGGAGAGGAGTATAATGGCTGCGTTCATTCCCATTTCTTTGCCCATGATGTGGGGGGTCAGAATATAGTCGCATATCGACTGGCTGACTAAATATACCAGCAATGATTTGCCAAATAAGCTTAGGAAAGTAGTGTCGCCGCTTAGTGAATAGATAGCGCAAATGATTGCAACGGGTACCAACGTAACGTACTGGAAGTAGGGGATCATATATAATATTCCAACGAGAATACCCATTGGTATGGCAAGCGGAAGACCAACTATAGAAAATCCGATGCTATAGAAGACAGCAGCACATAATGCCACAAGCCCTTGTCCACGGAAGTAATGGTTCATGCTGGTCTGGACTTCCCTGACGATCACCATGGCATCTTCACGATATTTATGGGGGATGATGAGCTTGAACCCTCTTACAATCTGTGGATAGTCAATAAGAATAAATAGCACATAGATTAATGTGAGAGCCCATTCGAGGACATCGAGAATGACGGTTATAGATTCACTTAGCAATGACGTGCCTTTACTTATGAGTGAACCAATGTGCAATTCACTGAGATGCGATTTGAGTACAGATGGGTTGATATAAGTTTCAAACCAGTTGACAATGTGGGTATACTCAGCGGGCATTTGACGTTTCCCCGTATTGAAATCATGGATAAGATTGTTGAGGATATCAAGTTCTTTGATGACTTGAGGCACGAAGAGATAGGTGACACCTCCAAGCACTGCCAAGACTTCCAAGACTGTAAGAATAGAAGAGAAGGCTCGTCCTTTCTCATGAATCAGCTTTCTGTTGAGATCGACGAGAGGCTGCAATATGTAAGCGACGAAACAAGCTACAAAGAAGGGGAGAAGCACGTCGCTCAGACGGGCAATAAGCATAATTACCGCGATAGCAATTGCAATCCCGATGATGAGCTTCATGATGCGGTCTATGTTCCAGAAATGATTCATAGCATAAGAGAAAAGATTAGTTATAATAGATGATTAATAATCACAGTTATTTCATGCGTTTGAGGATATTATAGCTTGGAAGCACTCCAAGTTCACCGGCGCGTGACAGATCGGCGAATGCTTCCGCTTTCTTTCCGGCAGAGAGATAACAGAGTCCGCGGTTGTAGTAAGCAGCCCCAAAGTCAGGATCCAATTCAATGGCTTTTGTAAAGCAGTCTGCGGCTTGGGAGTAGTCGCGTTGAGTATAGAGAATATAGCCTTTGTTAAACCAAGCGTGAATCAACCGAGGATCAAGTTGGGTTGCAGTATCAAAGTCGGCTGCAGCCATTGCTATGCCTTGCATTGCAAGCCGCTGGTCTTCTTGCGACCGGGCATCTTCATAACGGGCAACCCCTCGTGCGATGTAGGCTATCGTGAAGTCTTTGTTGGCATTAATGATATTATCGAAATCTTCTATTGCTGACTTGTAATTTTTCACCATTGAATAGGCAACTCCACGTGCGAGAAGATCAGCTGGACGCACTTTTTTCCCACTGCTTGAAATGGTAGATGTGTAGTTATCTACCATCTTGAAAAGATTGTCAAAATCAGATTCCGCTGAACTTGACTGAAGAGGAGTCAAATAAAGCGTACGGGTGATGTACTTCCCTCTGTTGAAATCATCGAGCGCTCGGAAAAAGTTGGTCACTCCTCCCAAGGATTTAGCCGGAGGATAGAAGGAGATGGTATAGAGAGGTTCAGGCTCTGCCATCACATTTCTGTCTTGAACACGACCTTTGATTTTCTCATTGTAAGAGAGCTGAGTCTGCGGAATTTCCTGCATCGTGACGAGCTGATTGAAACGATCCATAACTTCATTTTCATCTTCTTCCTCTCCATTTGGAGTTCGGTTGGCATTGCGAGGAGTTCCTGCTGCGATCGTAGGACGGTCAAGAGGGTTGGATTCGGGATTTGCTACATATTTGCGAACGAGGCTTTCGGCATGATTAATATTGGCACCTACAGCCTTGAGATTACCAAGGTTTCTCTCAGCTTCTGCAATTGCATAATATACGGGATAGAAATTTGGATATCTTGCAGCGATGCCCTTGAAGTCGGCAAGAGCCTCCTTATATTCTCCGGATTCGAGCTCTACGAGACCACGGTTATACCGGGCATGGAAATTTTGCGGGTTGAGTTCGAGTACAGTTGAGAAGTCCTTCTTAGCATTGATAAGGTCTTTCACCTCAAAGCGCAAAAGTGCCCTGTTAAATAGTGCAGCCATATTATTCGGGTCAAGCTGGAGAGCAAAATTGTAGTCAGACATTGCCCCGAGATAATTGTCGGTGTTATAGCGGACGTAGGCACGGTTGATGTAAAATCCGGGTTCATCGGGATAAAGTTTCACTATCTCATCCATATCAGAAAGCGCAGTTTCCCAATTGCCTCTATTGCTTTCAATATCAGCTCGGATGAGATAAGGATTAATCAGGGCTCGGTTTAACTTTAATGCCTTTTCTGCGTCTTGAAGAGCTGCGACTGTATCCTGTCGCTGAAGATTGAGGACAGCTCGGGCAGCAAAACCCTCTTCAAAGCGAGGATAAAGACGAAGCAGATTGTTCATAGTCTGTATAGCCTCGTCGTTTTTCTTCAAATTGGTCTGCGCCACTCCTTTATAGAAGAGGAAATATTTGTCGGTCGGATCATGCCTGAGACCTTCATTATAGTCTTCTATTGCAAGGGAATCCATGCCAAGCTGTTGCCTGGCAAACCCTCTGAGCTTATATGCTTCTGTCTTGAATTTGTTACGCTTGAGTGCCTCAGTGCAGTCTGCCTCTGCACCCTTATAGTCTTCGAGACTGATCTTGGCAAGTCCTCTAAGAAAGTAGGGGTCGGCAAGGTATGGTTTGGCTTTGATTGCCTGATTGAAATATTGTATGGCAAGCATATAGTCGTCCATAGAAAGTACGTTTCTACCTATGGTGATGACCTGCTCAGCATTTATCTGAGACTTGGCAGTCGATGGCGCAAGAAGGCCTAAGAATAATATGAAGTATATAGCCGGGCGTTTCATACGGCAAAATTAGTAAGTTTTTTTTACATTTGCAAACCTGACAGGCATTGAAAATGTTGTAATTCAAGAAACGTACAAAGATTTAGTATTATGGATAAACAGACAGTCGTGATAATAGGAGGTGGATTTGCAGGGATGAACCTTGCAAAGCGTCTCGACAGAAAGAAATATGAGATAAGGGTGATAGACCGAAACAACTACCATTCCTTTCCTCCACTATTTTACCAAATAGCATCATCAGCACTTGATGTGCCGAGCATATCCTTCCCATTCCGAAGGGAATTCAAGAAAACTAAAGGGGATGTGACCTATCATATGGGTCATGTCAAAAACATCAATATCGATTCCAAAACCGTTACGACAAGTTATGAGACTTTGAAATATGACAAACTTGTCATAGCAGCAGGCTCCACCAACAATTATTTTGGAATGAAGGGACTTGAAGAAAGCGTTTTCGGAATCAAGACTTCCGGGGAGGCGAGCCATACACGTGATGAAATCCTCGACCGCCTTGAAAGAGGGTGCATCGAAAAAGATTCCGAGCGAAGGAAGCAGTTGCTGAGTTTTCTCGTGATTGGGGGTGGTCCTGCAGGTGTGGAAATCGCCGGAGCACTCGGTGAGATGAAGCGGGACGTGCTTCCACGAGAGTACCCTGAACTCGACCCCGAGGATATGACTATCACATTGGTGGAGGGTGCCGATAGATTGCTATCTGCATTTGACCCTAAACTGAGTCAGAAAGCATATGTATATCTGAGCCAACTTATGGTAGATATACGCCTCAACACAGTCATGAAGGGGTATGAAGATAAGATGGTGGCATTTGCCGACGGTCATCAGGAATATTGGGAGACCTTGATTTGGACTGCCGGAGTCAAGGGAGAGCCAATGCCGGGTATTCCACAAGAGTTTGTAGGACGCGGCGGACGCATTATCGTGGATGAATATAATAGAGTGAAAGGAGCGGATGATGTCTTTGCAATAGGGGATATAGCTTTGATGCAGACAGAGGAGTATCCTAATGGACATCCGCAGGTGGCTCAGCCGGCAATACAGCAGGCAAAGAATCTTGCTTCTAATCTAAATAAGGGGGAGATGCAAAAGGCGTTTAAGTATAATGACAAAGGGACGATGGCTACTATCGGACGTAATAAGGCTATAGCCCAGATAGGCAAAATGACATTTGCCGGGAGATTTGCCTGGTGGCTTTGGATGGCAATCCACTTGATAAGTATACTCGGAGTCAGGACAAAGGCGACTGTATTGCTCAATTGGATATGGAACTACTGTACATATTCCACATCCCTGCGATTGCTGATGCGTCCTGTCAAATACCCTCTTAGAAAGCATTGGGGAGATTGATTTAATGAAAGGGGTTGGAGATTTGGGTAATTTTTGTTAATTTTGCATTATTTGTTGAGATTTTTTCATTCTCATTTAAGAGTTGTGAGATTCTCATATATCTGATTTAAAATAGGAATTATGAAGATTAGTAACAATAAGATTATGATTGCAGCTTTGGGGCTTGAAATGTCTATAGGAATATCGGGATGCTACATATTACGACCCTCTTCTGATGGGGAGGGAAGTGGAAAAGGACTACAAGGATGGGTGGAATCGGAAAAGGCCGATGCAGAAAAAGCTGCCAAAGCAGTAAAAGATGAGTCTAAGAAAGTGGCAAAAGAAGCGAAAAAAGATGCTGATAAAGCAATGTCAAAGGTAAATGATAAAATCGAGCACATTGCCGATGCTCAAAATAATCCGCTATCAGGAGACTGGGCGGTAGAAAAAGTGCTTGGCAAGAAGGCTGTTGGAGAGACTGCTCCCTTCATAAAGTTTGTTCCCGGCGAACAGCGAATATATGGCAACAACGGATGCAATATTATCAACGGAGCATATAAGACAAGTGTAGCGGATAAGACCATCGCATTTAGTAATCTTGCTACTACAATGATGTTGTGCGCAGACAGCAATATCACAGATGTTGAGATAGGTCAGGCATTGGGCATGACCGTAAGATATGCAATTGAAAATGGTGATAACACCGATAGCATTCTGAAGTTTTATGATGCCGAAGGGAAAGAAGTGATGGAACTTATGCACCGAGATTTCCATTTTCTTGACGGAACATGGGCGGTGATAACCATTGATGGAGAAAAAGTCAATATCAGTGGAATGAAATTGGCTCTTGATGTTGATGAAAAGAAGATGCACGGGAACACGGGTTGCAACATCATAAATGGAGAACTCGAGACAGACATGGATGCTGCCAATTCCATTTCATTCTCAAAAATAGCGATGACTCGTATGGCGTGTCCGGATTCGGGATGGGAGACAAGAATGACTATGGCTCTTGAAGAAGCTGTGACTGCCAAAAAAGTAAGTGCCGATGAAATTGAATTCATAGGGAGCAATGGAAAGCAAGTGATGTTGCTTAAGAAGACATCTCCAATTGAAGACTAAGATCAAATATGGAAGTAAGAATCGATAAATGGCTCTGGGCAATGCGGGTCTTCAAGACCCGCACTATTGCTACGGAGGCTTGCAAGAAAGGCAGAGTAATGATGGGAGGACTCCCTGTGAAGCCTTCACGTACGGTCAAGGAGGGAGACATCATAGAAGTTCGTAAACCTCCTATTACATATAGCTTCAGGGTCAAAGCCACAACTCAGAATAGACTTGGGGCAAAATTGGTGCCTGATTATCTTGAGAACATCACACCTCAAAGTCAGTATGATCTTCTTGAGATGACAAGAATTTCAGGATTCGTTGACCGAAGAAAGGGTATGGGCCGACCGACTAAGCGAGAGGGCCGCGAGATGTCACGATTCAAAGAAGATACTTATGCTGACACATATTTCCTGGATTGGGAAGATGATGACGATGAGGATCTTGATGACTAATCTGGTTTAAGATTTTAGAGATTTAAACCAAAATTGGCGCGGTATTTGCTAATTATGATTTATGATTAAAC
>CAMWLX010000186.1 GCA_947175225.1 uncultured Porphyromonadaceae bacterium | reverse complement strand
CTCATCGCTTGGATGCAAATCGGCAGGATGTAGATCCGTCTTAAAACTATTGATAAGCTCCCTTTCCCTATCAGATTCAAACACATATCCTTTCACAAATTCCGGGACAAAATCTGTCAAACCCAATTCTTCCCGTGCCTCCCGCCTAAGAGCATCCCCTACACACTCTCCAAAATCGACATGACCCCCTACAGCCGTATCCCATTTTCCCGGCTGAATATCTTTCCATTTAGGACGATGTTGAAGAAATAGCCTTCCCTCCTTATCAAACACATGAAGATGCACCACAGGATGAAGCAACTTGCTTCCCCCGTGGCACTCCCCTCTCGTAGCCTTTCCAACGACATTCCCGGCTTCATCCACCACCGGGAATATCTCCTCACTATTATCCTTATTCATTCGTTAATTATTGGCTTTTAGAGTTTCAGCAGCAAACTTGCCCATCACTTCATACCCGGCTGGATTCAAATGAAGCCAATCATCCGAATATTTTTCCTGCAATTGGGATGGATTCTGAGGATCCCTGACAGCAGCATCAAAATCTATCACACCATCTACATCCTTATTAGCACGAATCCAATCATTGAGAGTCAGACGAGCTGCCTCACTGAAATGATTTTCATAGAAACTGTTTTTATAGGGAGTTATCGTGGCAAGATACACTTTCTTCCCGGCATCCTTACTCTTTTTTATAAAACTGCTATAAGCCTCGATAATATTATTTACAATCTCCTGATGATTAGGGCGCTTACCGCCTATATCATTCACTCCTTCGAAAATCACAACAGTTGTCACACCCGTCTGGCCAAGAACATCCCGATCAAAGCGTACAACGGCAGGCTCACTAAGTCCACCATTAACCACAGCATTTCCTCCAATGCCAAGATTGAGAACACCAACCTTGCCATCAAGTGCCTTAGCAAGAAAATCCGGCCAACGGTTCTGAAGGTTTGTCGTACTACCTCGTCCATCAGTAATAGAGTTGCCAATGATAGCTATGCACTCAGTAGGTTGCTCTGTCTGCACATCAATACAAGAAATATTATACCAATGATCTAACTTCTCTGCATCCACAAACTTAGTCTTTGGCTTAGCCTCACCATTAATAATGTAGGAAGTAGTGCGCGACCCACGATGCGACGAAGCATTCACAGGGGTCTGCTCTCCATAATTCACCGTAATTGCCAATCGCTGCAAAGGCTTCAAATCATATTGCAATTCATCGCAATAAACGGCTTCACCGGCAGGAATAGTAACCGACTTCTTACCATTGAAAGTCAAATACTTTGCTGATTTCACATCTATATCGCAAGAATCCAAAGCATTGGCAATAAACACCGACTTGATCTCAACCGGCTCCTTACTATGTATATTACTAAGCTGCATCCGCATAGTTTCCCCGGGAATCGAAACCTGCACAATCTCCCGAAGCGCCCGCCCGGAAAGACTCGACTTCGGCATATCCCCGGGCCCCGTAAACTCCACAGCGGTAGCCCAACTCCCGGTCCAATCCTTACCATCACTGGCAGACGCAGTCCCCGTAATCCCAAGCATCAGGCCTCCCAGGACGCCCAAATTCACAAGAAATCTCTTCATAACATTTTCCATATTAGATTTAAGTATTACATGAATGCAAAATTAACAAAAATCCCCCACACAACCAAAAAATGTACCCTCTTCCTCCCCTAACCACCCAAATTCCCCTTCATAATAATGAAATGAATTGAAAAATATTTTGAATGGTCCAGAATTTTGAGTATATTTGCATTCAAAAAGCAGTGCTATGAAAGAGAACCGGTACCCGATAGGAATTCAGACCTTCTCAAAGGTTATTGAGGGGGGATATACTTATGTGGATAAGACTGCCTATATAAAGCCCCTTCTGAAGCAAGGCGAATATATCTTTCTGAGTCGCCCGAGGCGATTTGGTAAAAGCCTATTGCTCTCTACCTTGCAAGCCTACTTTGAGGGTCGCCGAGAACTCTTCAAGGGGTTGGCGGCAGATATCATGGATTTAGACTGGACTCCATCGCCGGTATTCCGGTTTGACTTCAACGCCGAAGACTTCATGAAAGAGGATGGACTTGAAATTTTGATAGATGGCTATCTATGGTGCTATGAAAAAATATATGGTCGACGTGATAAAAAATTGTCTGTGTCTCAACGTTTAAAAGATCTTATCATAGCAGCCTACGAAAATACTGGTCGCAAGGTCATCATTCTGATTGATGAATACGACAAGCCGCTTTTGGATGTTGAAGAAAACCGAGAAATGTATGACAAGAATCAACGTACATTGAAAAGTTTTTTTGGCAACCTGAAGTCAATGGATTGCTATATCCAGTTTGCATTCATCACGGGAGTTGCACGCTTCAGCAAAGTGAGCATATTCAGCGACCTCAATAACCTCAAGGATATTTCGATGCATAATGAATATGCGGATATATGTGGATGGACTGAGAAAGAGCTTATCGATAATTTCCGACCCGGAATAGAATCACTTGCCGAAGAAAGGGAGGAGAGTTTTGACAAGACCCTCGAAGCACTCCGAGATTTTTATGACGGATATTTATTTATGCCAAAAGGCTCCAGGCTTTACAATCCCTTCAGTGTGCTAAATGCCTTGGAAGAAAAATCCATAGAACCTTTCTGGTTTGGATCAGGCACACCGACATTCTTGATAAAACGTATAAAACGACTTGGTACATATCCTCCCGACCTCAACGGAAAAATGTGTACTAAAAAGGATTTGACAGCGGTAGGTTTTAACGACAGAAACCCCATACCTTTGATGTTCCAGACAGGTTACCTCACAATATGGGAATACAAGAAAGCTCTCAATCTCTATGAATTACGCTTCCCTAACAAAGAAGTGGAGATAGGATTCTATGAAGATCTGCTTCCGGTTTATGTGCCTGATACGGAAAATCCGGGCAGCCCCTTCAATTTCTCGCTCTTCAAGATAGACCTCTACGAAGGCCGACCGGATGATTTCATGCATCGTCTTGCAATTCTCTTAAAAGATCTGCCAGGGGAAGACCACTGTGAATCAGCCTACCGTGCAATAACATTTCTAATCGCGGTGTTATGCGGTGCAGATGCAATAGCTGAACGTCACAGCTACAAGGGAAGAAGTGACCTCGAAGTCACAATTGGAGACTACATATATCTATTTGAATTCAAATACAACAAAAGCGTTGACGAAGCCATGGATCAGATATACTCCCGCGACTACGCAGGGCGCTACGCCCTCGACCCTCGCACCATTTACCTAATCGGTGCTAACTTCAACGAAAAGAAAGAGACGAGAGGCCTACAATATAAGATAGAGAAGAAATAACTATTCTTCCACTTTTTGGATCCTTTTCAACCCAAAAATCTTGAAGTATCCAAATACGTGATCCTAAAAGATCTTGCCCCAAGCACTTCGACTATCTCATATACCATGTCATTGCTTCTGAACAGCGTTCCGGCAACGAGTGATTGTGATCGAAATTCTTTCGACATACTCCATTGACCTTATACCTTCAACTTAAGCTTGCGCTATTTGAGTTAGCTACTTTATCCCTTTATTGCGTATGAATTTTTCAAATTCCTTGTAATTACCCTTAAAGATATCGACATCTACTGTATTAGCATCCACTCCAGGTATTCTTGCCTTATCAGTAAATTGCCAAATACACCAATTGGAGATTTCTGGTGATGTTTTCCTATGTCTTGCTATCCAATATTCATATTTGTCAAATTTAGGATCAGTCAAATAGTCCTTAATGAAATACTCATATGTATAAATAATTGGGCGAACCCCATATTGCGCTTCAATTTTTTCCAACCATTCGAGAGCTATCTCACAGACTTCTTTTCTCTTCTCTGCCATCAACTCATTTGTTAACTCCAAATCCAATACGGGAGGAAGGTCGCCGCTCATAAGATGAGCAGTCTTAATATATGATTCCACCTGTTCATCTCCCGAACATTTTGTAGTTAAAAAATGATAAGCTCCATAAGTTATCCCACACTTCCTTATGCCTTCATAATTCCGATCAAAAAAAGGATCTTCATCTTTACCGTCGGTCACTTTAATAATAGCAAACATAGCAGGCTGCATATATTCTCCACCTTCTACACCTACCTCTCCATCACTGTTTGCCGGAAGATACAAATCCTCCCAATTGATATGTCTTTGCCATCTTGAAACATCTATTCCATATACTTTTTCCCCAACTTTAAATGGCTGAGGATTAGTTAAGACTCCATTCTGGAAAATGCCAAACGAAATGGATTCAGATGATTCAGTCAATTTGCCTAATCCATTCCATTCTCCGTTTTTCCAATTTCCGACATATACCTTTCCATCGCTATAATGTGCCGTTCCATACCCTGAAGGCCTCGACATGACAAATGAACCTTCATATTCATACTCTGAAGTGATTAGCTTTCCATTATTTATTACCCCCTCTTCCCAAATTCCAATAAGGGTCTTTCCATCGGTATAAACTAATTTGCCTTCCCCGGTTGGTTTATTTTCACTATCAAGAACTCCATAGAATTTAGTGCCATCAGGTAGCTCCTCATAATGTTCAGTATCTTTCATTGGCAATGCTCTCCATATCACTATACACACTGCTAACACAGCAATCACACCACATATAATACCCAGAATCTTTTTATTTTTTGTTTCATTTATAATATTAAGATTAGGGCGCGTTGAGGTTGTTGTTTCAATTGGAGTGGTTGTTGCTTTTATGGGTATCGTATTTCTTTCAGAGACATCTTGATCTGGTTCTCCGTTGAGCAATTCCAATAATTTGCTTGCTGATTCCACTCGATTTTCCGCTTGTATCTGCAAGCCTTTTATCAATGCATCAATTTTAGAATCTGGAACTTTCCCTGATAATAGTTTTTTTATTTCATCATGCTTTAGTTCGGTAGCTATAGGGGGATTCTTACCGGTCAGTACAAACAGAATCGTTGCTGAAAGAGCATATATATCAGCCTTTGGTGAAAAAGTTGTGATGCCTACATATTGTTCAATTGGTGCATATCCATCCGAACATCCTTGTGTGTTAAGCGTTGATGTTGGTTGTCCTTCTTCATCATAGTGCTTCGACAATCCAAAATCTATCAATACAGGGCGTATCTCTCCATTTTCCTCTTTCGATAGCATTATATTATCGGGCTTTATGTCAAGATGCGTCATTCTGATGTTGTGAAGATACTCTACCGCTTTTATTATCGGAGTCATTGTTGCTTGCATCGATGCAGCATCCATCGGGCCATTCTTCGAAATCCAAGAGCGCAATGACTCTCCATCAATATACTCCATTACATAGTACGCCGTATTATTGTCTTCGAAGACCTCGTTCACTTTCACAATGTTATGTTGCTTCACGCCTGCCTTTTGAAGTCTTTTTGCTTCTGCGATAAAGTCTTTACGCGAATTTTCAACTCTTTCCTTTGCTGGATAAGAGTATACTATGCCATTAGTCTTAGGATCTCGCTCACAATCACTGCTTACGAAATGCTCCTTAATTGCAAATTTTACTCTTACCGACACATTGCCAACCATTATTATGGCTGATGCAAGATAAGTTATGCCAAATCCGCCGCATCCAATCACCGATTCTATTCTGTATGTACGCTCAGGACTCTTCAAAAGATGTCCTTTGGCTAAAACATTTAATTTTGCTGACATATTGTTTATTGAAAGATTACATAGTTAATATGATTACTCTTCTTGATTATCCTCTGAAAGATTACTACTTCCCGCGTATGATTTACATATCAGTTCTTTATAGCTCTTTAAGAGATTTTTGGGTACTGTCAATTGATAAGCATGAGTTCCCCGATCAGATAAAGTGAGTTTTTGCTTCAAAATGTTTATCTGACTCAAATACATATTATTGACAATGACACTCCTTCCTAACCTGACAAACGTATTTGTCAGGTGTTTTTTAGTTACGGCATCTTTTATTATAAGTTCAATTTGAGATAATCCAATCGAAACCATAATCTTATTCCCATCAATATACATCACATTGCTATAGTTCCCATTAGCATGGATACAGGCCACCAAGTCCAAATCTATCAGATTCAGTTCATCCCTCGTATTTATACATATAATATTCACAATAACCAAAAATGCAAGATTTAGAAAGATTTGTTCATTATGGTTCTCCAATATTTTTGAATCTCATCTTCGAAGCAATTTATCTCAAAAATGCTATTGTAGTCATATTCGGCGGCAAGTTTCACCCATTTTTTCCCAATATCTGGATGATTATTGGTTTTAATAAGCGATACTCCATAAACATAAGCTGCCAAAGGGACTTTTCCTTCTGAGGCTGCTTCTTTTGATAATTCTAACGCATGAGAATAATCCTCTTTATCTAAATATATTTTTGATAGTAATGCTTTCGCAGTATGTATAGAAATATTATCTTTCTTTTCAACAGCCATATTTAATGCCGAATCAAGCCAATCTATCGCTTCAGATATGTTACCCAGTTTTAAGTAACTTGCGGCAACTTGATTCATCACATAAGGAATACGAGGTGTACCTTTTCCATATCCATATAACACATGATCTATTGTTTCTTGATAATCTCCAGTAAGAAAGCATAGCGGATCATAATACATCATACAAGTTACACCTAAATTCTTATTATTTGCTCCTTCTTCCAAATATTTATTCATTGCCATCAAGTTCCATGAGAATGCTTCTTGATAGTTGCCTATGCCACTTCCATCATAATCTCCATCCGAGCAAAGTTCAATAAGAGGTTTAAATGCTTCAGCAACTCCACCCAAAGCCGCAATTTTTAAATCGGCATATGCTTCACTATATCTTTCTTTATTGTATGCGGACATACCTCTTTCAAATGCTTTTTTCGCAGAGTCGGTTTGTGCTGAAATTCCTTGTGAGAAGAATATCAACATTCCGCAGAATAATGTAAATATTTTATTCATATTTAATTACTAATAATAAGT